>JAJFFA010000285.1 GCA_021776885.1 Planctomycetota bacterium | reverse complement strand
CTCACCGACCTCGTCCTCCGCGAGCGTCGTCTTGTCGATCAGCTCACCGATCCACTGGCGCACGGCGCTCGTGCTGGTGGTCAGCACCAAGGTCGCCGTCTGGAGCTCCGCCATGGCCGCGAGGGCGACGACGGTCTTGCCCGCGCCGCAGGGCAGGACGACGACGCCGCTGCCGCCCTCTGCGCTGCCCGCGAGGTGGAAGCTCGCCGCGGCCTCGACCTGGTAGTCACGCAGGTTCAGCGTTTCGCCGGCGAGGGTCGTCGAGCGCAGGGCTTGGGGCAGGGGCGCGCCCGCGACGTATCCGGCCAGGTCGCGCACCGGCCAGCCGAGGCCGATCAGCGCGCGCTTCAAGCGCCCGCGCTCCAGCGGATCGAGCGCGAAGGCCCGCGTCCCCACGCGGGCGCCCAGGATCGGCGCCAAGGCCTTGTGGTGCGCCAGCTCCAGCGCAAGGGCATCCTCATCCGCGCTGAGCATCAGGCGTTCGCCGTCCCGCGTGAGCTCGAGGCGCCCGAAGCGCGCCGCCTGATCCCGGACCTCCGCCACGACACTGGCCGGAACCGGGTAGCGCGCGTGCTGGTCGAGGGTGGCGAGGATCGCGTCGGTCTTGGTCCCTGCCGCGCGCGCGTTCCAGATCGAGAGCGGCGTAATGCGGTACGTATGGACGTGCTCGGGCGACTTGACGAGCTCGGCAAACGCCCGCACGGCATCCCGCGCTTGGGCGAAGGTCGGGCTGGCGACCTCGAGCAAGACGCTGAGATCAGCCTGGACGATAAGCGGCTGCATGGATTCCAGGGGGGGGGCACGTGGTGCGGTCCTGCACCGCAGCGCATCTTCGTGTACGCGTCGCCCTGTGGCAATCGCGCCATCGTTACCGAGGCGCCCCCGACCTCGAGCGCCGCCTGCGCTCAGGCGTTGCTCACGGCTCCGTCCTGCGCTAGGCCACGCGGGCGAGCTCGCATCACCCGCGCGCCTTTCGCGGCGGCCTGACCCTTGCTGCCTCACTGTGCCCGGCAAAGAGGAGCGCCCGGCCTTCGAAGAGACCGGGCGCACGAGGCCGCCGGCCTACGGCACGAAGGTCACCGAGACCCCGTCGCTCAGGTTGAAGCCCGCTTGCATGGCGGCGGCGTCCCGGAACCAAGCCTGGAAGTAGAAGGTCCCCGGAGTGATCGACCCATTCGGCAGGGCAAACACGTCGGGTTCGTGGAGCACGCCGGACGTGCCAGCGCTCCGTGCCCGGAAGCGTCGAACGGATCCACCGACGCAACGTAGTCCGTCACCGAAGGGCACTTGCAAGGGACTCGTTCCGTAGAGGAACAGCCCGGCGGTGCCCACGGGCAGGTCCCGGGCCACGAGGGCCAAGGCCTGGACCGCCACGCTCGTCGAGCCCGTCGCCGAAATCCGCGCGGCGGCTCCCGAAGAGTTCGGCAGGCTGGAGCAGAAGGGCGTGCCGAGGGGCTCGCCGGGTTCGATCTCGAGCTGCAGCGTGTCGGAGCTGGTCTGGAAGCGCAGGTCCGTCGCCACGACGCGCACGCGCACGTCGGCGATACCCGCACTGGGCGGCAACGGCCAGCTCCACGCCCTGGCGCTCCCGGGCAGGTTCTCGACCAGGGAGTTCCAGCCGCGTCCGCCGTCGTACGAGGCCTGGATCGCGAACGAGCGCAGGGCTTCGTCGTCGGACGCGCTCCACTCGATCGGCACTTGTCCCCCACCCGCGTACGAAGCCGCCGTCGGCGCGACGAGCTGCACGCTCGGCGCTAGGTCGCCCAGGGCCGGGTCGGGACGGATCGTGATGTAGTTCGAGTACTCGTAACGTACGCGACCGCCCGCGCCCGACGAACGGGCCACGGCGACCCGCGCCAGGTCGGTGCTGACGCCGGGTACGTCCAATCCGAGGGGCAAGCAGTTCGTGGTCGTGCCACCCATGTCGAAGGCCCAGTCGACGTCATCGAGGACGAGGTAGGCCGTGGCCGTGGCGGAGGCGACCGACCAGCAGAGGTCGTAGCTCTCACCGGGTCGCACCAGGGACGGCAGCGGATCGACCTGGAAGGAAGGACCACTGTCCGGGTTCGGAGTGAAGAAACGCACCTCGTCCCAGCCCTCACGCCCGCTGTCGTCCACAGCGACGAGGCGCAGGACGGGCAGCTGCAGGTTCGACGAAGGCAGGTACGGCGGGATTTCGATCTCGACCGTGCGGGCCCCCGGAACCATGTCGGGCACGAGCACGGTCAGGGCCGGGTTCGAGCCGTGGGGCGAGAACTCGAGGCGTTGGCTCGCGATCGAGCCGTCGTCGATTACGTCCCAGCGCAGGATCAAGCGCGTGCCCTGGTCGAGGATGTCGGCGACGCGCTGGAGCCGCACCCGGGGCGCGTGATCCACGGGCGGCGGCGACGTACGGAAGGGCGTGACGTCGGCGGCAGGAGTGGCCGAGTCGCCCTGGCCGCCGGGGTTCGAGGTGTGCGCCGGACCCGACGCGTCGCCCCACCAGTTGCGCGTCGCATCGACGCTGATGTTGCCGTTCAAGACGGCGACGCCCTGTCCGTTGCCCGCGAACGTGTTGGGGTTGGTCTGTCCCTGCAGGTGCGCCCTGCCCGCGCTGATCGAGCTCCCGCCGGCGCCCGGGGAGGTCTCGACGCCTACACTGTTGTCCAGGAAGGCCGACCCGCGCGCCTCGATCGAACCGGCCGAGTTGGACTGGGCGCCGCGGACGTTGTCGCGCAGCACACAGTCCGAGATGTGCACCTTGCACGCCGTGGCGATCACCCCGGTCTCCGCCCTCTCGATGATCGTGTGCTCGAGCTTGGGCCGGCTGTTCGAGTTGTCGCCGAAGAACAGCCCACCCCACTGCTCCGCGTCCGCCGTCAGGACGATGGGTGCCTCGGGGGTGCCGCGGCTGTCGAGACTAGCGACGAAGGTGACTCCGAAGGCATCGCTGGTCGTGTTCTGGCCGCGGCGGAAGCGCGCCGTGACACCGGGCTCGATGGTCAGGTAACCGGAGCGCGGCGTGAGCTCGTTGTCCCACTCCATGACGTAGGGCACGCCGACGTTGGCCCACGTCGCGCGACCGCCCAGGCGCGCCACGCCGCCGATCACGTTGTTCGTGTTGCCGAACGTCGGCACGCTGCTCCCCGACGCCAGGCCGCCGGTGGTGAGCCAGATCGGGTACTCGTTGCCGCGGATGACGTTGTCCGGCCCCAAGAAAACGTTGAAGCGGCTGACCTCGAGCGGCGCGATGGCGCTGCTGCTCTCGAGGGTGAGGTCATTGAGGTACAGAGCCTGCGGGCTCGTCGTGCGGAAGAGCGTCGTGCGCGAGCGCCGCAGACTCGAGCGATCGAGCAGGACGTAGCCGCCCTCCTCGACGATCCATGCGTCCTCGAAGGTGCAGTTGCGGATGGCGACCGTCGCGTTGAACAGACGTACACCGGGCGCGTCGCCAGGGCGGTTCGAGTCCAAGGTGAACGAGCTGTTCTGTACCAGCCCGAACGAGCTCGCCGCGACCCGGATGAAGGCGCTGGCGTCGACGTGGTCCAGCACGAGGGAGGCCCCGAAGGCGCCGAGCAAGCCACCCAGTGGGTAGCTCTGGTCGAGGCGCATGCGAACCGGAGCCGCGGCCGTCCCAAGGAAGTGCGCGGAGGAGCTTGCGTACCAGGCCTCGATCCGCCCCCCGTCGGCGCCCTCGAAGTGGGTGCCTTCGCGCGCTTCGATGCTGCCTTCGACACGCAAGGTGGAGTCGGACGCGAGCCGCACCTCGACCTGCGGATCGACGATCACCGTGCCGCCCGCGACGATGTTCGTCGTACCGCCGGGCAACTGGATCGGGCTCAGGGACAGATCCCAATGGACGGTCTCGCCGGGTCCGGGCAGGGGCAGCGGACCACTCGGAGGATCGCCGACCTCGACGGTATCGACGTACATGCTCGCCGCGCGCCCCGTCGGAACAAAGCAGCGCAGGGCGATACGGCCACTGCCCGGCAAGGGAATCACGTGCCGGCCCCAGCCGCCGATCGTGTCGTGCTCGAAAGAGTCGAGCAGGACCGTGAAGTCGCCCAGGTCGCTGGCGCTCGAACCGGTGCTCGTTCCGCCGCTCGGCGAGTAACGCACCTCGAGCACGTCGCTGCGGATGACCGTGTACCCCTCGGCCAGATGCAACACCAGATCGTCGCCAGCCCCCTGGCCCGTGATCGCCGGCAGGAGCGCCCAGTTGCTCCCGACGCCGGGCACATTGCCGATCGCGTAGCCGTCCGTCACAAG
>JAJFFA010000284.1 GCA_021776885.1 Planctomycetota bacterium | reverse complement strand
CTGCGGCGCGAGCTGCTCGAGCAGGCGGCGGCCTTCTACGTCGGCTTCCTGGAACAGTACGAGGGCGTCGAGGCCCTCGACCGCGAGCTCTCGCGCGCCTGGCACCGCGCGGGCATGGTGCGCCGCGACCTGGGCGACCTGGACGCCGCGGTCGAGGCCTTCGAGGCCCAGGCCGCGATCCTCACGCGCCAGCTCGAGGTCGCGTCCGACGACTTCGAGCTCCTGGTTGATCTGGCCCAGGGCGACGCCGAGCGCGGCGACGCCCTGCACCTGACCCATCGCTTCGACGCGGCCCAGGCCGCCCTCGGGCGCGCCGTGGTGACCTACCGCAGGTTGCTCGAGCGCCGGCCCGAGGAGCTCGAGCTGGCCGGCGGACTGGGTGCCGCGCTCCTGCGCCAGGGGGGCACGTACTCGGGCGAAGGGCGCGAGGCCCTCGCCGAGCCGATCCTGGCCGAGGCCGTCGACGTGCTCGAGCCCTACGTGGCGAGCCTCTCGG
This sequence comes from Planctomycetota bacterium, assembly GCA_021776885.1. Classification (GTDB taxonomy): domain Bacteria; phylum Planctomycetota; class UBA1135; order UBA1135; genus JAJFFA01. Next base: position 5,145 of record JAJFFA010000284.1, on the reverse strand, counting down.
GCGAGGAGTGGCTCTTCCAGGCGACCGAGCTGGTCAACGCTCTCTGGCTGCGCGGCCGCAACCTGGGCCTGCTCGACCGACACGACGAGGCGCGCGAGCCCATCGAGCGCGGGCTGCGCTTGCTCGGCGAGCTGCGCGCCGCCTACCCGAACGACGTCGAGGCCTGGATGCTCTCGACGCGCATGCGCAACCAGGTCTTCACCCTCGCCGTGCGCGACGGCGACTTCGCGGGCGCCCTCGAGCTCCTGCGCGAGAACCACGCCCAGGTCTCGGCCCTCAACCAGGCCTTCCCCGGCGTCGTCGACCACGAGGACATGCTGCTGACGACGCAGATCAACCTGGGCGAGGTCCTGGCCCAGCAGGGCCAGCCCGAGCAGGCGCTCGATATCCTGTACGAGGCCCAGGAGTTCTGCGCCGACCTCGTGCGCCGGCGTCCCAGTGCGGGCGAGTACCGCATCCGCAGCTCGATGATCCAGGGCAGCCTGGCCACGGCCCACGCCCAGCTGGGCGAGGTCGGCGAGGCCTGGGCTCTGCTCGAGGAGGGCCGCGTCGCGCTCTACGCCTTCCGCGAGCGCTATCCCGAGCGCCCGGAGCTGGTCGACTTCCTGTACGAGATGCACGAGACCGCGGCGCGGCTCTACCTGGCCGAGGATTCGCCGGCCGCTGCGGCGGGGGAGTGCGCGGCCGCGCTCGAGGCCTTCGACGACCTCGACTCGAGCCAGTGCCGCGAGGTGGTGCGGCTGCTGGTGCGCTGCGTCGAGGGCGAGGCCCAGGCCGCGGCGCGGGACGAGACGCGCGAGCTGCTGGTCTACGCCCTGCGCCGTGCGCGCGCCTCGGGGGCCCGACTCGACGCGCTCCAGGCTCTGATCCCCCCCGCATTGTTCGAGGGTTTCGAGGCCTACACGGCGTGGCTGGCGGAAGCGCGCAGGGAGGACGCTTGAGCCTGGAGGACGTGGACGACACGGAGCTCGACGAGCTGGTGGTCGAGTTCCTCGCCGCCGACCCGAGCGAACGCGAGGCGACCCTCGAGCGCCTGTCGAGTGCGCACCCGTCGCACTCGGCAGACCTGCGCCGCCGCGTCGCGCTGCTCGGGGACATGGGCATGCTCGAGGGCGAGCTCGAGGAGCTGGGCGGGACTCCGCAGCACCTGGGCGAGTTCCGGCTGGGCGAGCGGCTCGGGCAGGGGGGCATGGGCGTCGTCTACCGCGCGCACCAGCCCTCCCTCGGGCGCGACGTGGCCCTCAAGCTCGTGCGCCCCGAGCAGCTCTGGTTCGACGGCGCGCGCGAGCGCTTCCAGCGTGAGGTGGCCACCGTCGCGCGCCTCTCGCACCCCGGCTTCGTCCCCGTGCACGCCGTGGGCGAGGGGGGGGGCATGCCCTACTTCGCCATGGAGCTCGTGCGCGGCTGCACCCTGGCCCAGGCCCTCGCGCGCCTCAGCGGCCGCACGCCGCGCACCCTGACCGGTCGCGACCTGCTGGAGGCGACGCGCGACGCCTCGGGCGAGGGCGCAGCGGCCCCGGGCGACTCGAGCGCCGCCCCGGGTGACCCGGGTGACCCGGAGAGCGTGCCCGAATTCTTCGAAGGCAGCTGGGTCGAGGTCTCCCTGCGCGCGGTGCGCGCCATCGCCGAGGCCCTCGAACACGCCCACCGCAGCGGCGTGCTGCACCGCGACATCAAGCCCTCGAATGTGATGATCACGCCCGAGGGGCGCGTGATGCTGCTCGACTTCGGCCTCTCGAGCGAGGAGCAGGGCACGCGCGACACGCGCACCGGCAGCCACGCCGGGTCCCTGGCGTACATGGCCCCGGAGCTCCTGGCGGGGGAGCAGAAGCCCTCGCGCCGCAGCGACGTCTACGGCCTCGGGGTCACCCTGTACGAGCTCCTGACCCTGCACCTGCCCTTCGAGGCGGGCAGCGCGCCGGCCCTGCGCGCCGCCATCGTCGAGGCGCGCACGGACTCGGTGCGCGCGCACAACGCCAGCGTTTCCTGGGAGGCGCAGACGGTCTGCCAGGCCGCGCTCGAGCGCGACCCCGGGCGGCGCTACGCCACGGCTGCCGACATGGCGCTCGACCTCTCGAACGTGCTCGAGGGTCGGCCGATCGTGGCGCGCCGGCCGGGACCGGGGCTGCGCACGCGGCGCTTCCTCGAGCGCCATCCGGTGGCGACGGTGGCGACCCTGGTGCTGCTGGTCAGCGCACCCCTGACCTGGGGCCTCCAGGAGCAGCGCACGAGCCGCGCCCTGGGGCAGAAGAACGTCGAGCTGGAACGGGCCTTGACCCGCGCCGACACGAACTTCCAGACCGCGGTGCGCGCCGTGGACGAGCTCTTGACGGCGGTGGGCGAGCGCGCCCTCGCGGACCAGCCTGGCATGGGCGAGCTGCGCCGCGAGCTGCTCGAGCAGGCGGCGGGCTTCTACGAGGGCTTCCTCGAGCAGTACTCCGGCGTGGACTTCCTCGACCGCGAGCTGGCCAGCGCCTGGTTCCGCACCGGTGTGGTGCGCCGCGACCTGGGCGAGATCGACGCCGCGCTCGAGGCCTTCGAGCGCCAGGCCGAGATCGCGCAACGCCAGCTCGCCTCCGACCCCGAGGATGCGGAGTTCCTGACGCTCTGGGCCCGCTCGCAGCTCGAGCAGGGGGAGGTCATGATCCGCGCCCATCGCTTCGACGCGGCCGAGCAGCGCCTGGACGCCGCTGTGGCCACCGTGCGCGGGCTGATGCAGCGCCATCCGGAGACGACCGCGCTGCAAGGTCCCCTGGGGGAGTGCCTCCTGGTCCAGGCCGGGCTGTACTCGACGAAGGGGGAGGAGCAGCGCTCCGGCGAGCTCCTGGCCGAGGCCATCGGCGTGCTCGCGCCGTTCGTCGAGGGCCTCGAGGGCGCGGACTGGCTCGAGTACGGGAACCACCTGGTCAACGCCCTCTGGGCCCGGGGCCGCAACCGGGTCGTCCTCGATCGCCCCGAGGAGGCGCGCGCGCCCATCGAGCGCGGGCTGGCCCTGCTCGAGGAGCTGCGCGCGGTCCATCCCGAGAGTGTCGTCAGCTGGAGCCTCTCGACGCGCATGCGCAACCAGGTCGCGGCCCTGGCCTACGGCGAGGGTCGCATCGACGAGGCCCTCGAGGCCTGGCGTCTGAACCAGGACGAGCTGACCCGGTTGGGCGCCGCCTTTCCGGGGCTGGCGAACCACGAAGACACGACCCTCACGGGCCTCCTGAACCTGGGCACGATCCTGACGCTGCAGGGTGAGCTGGACGAGGCCCTCGCGTACCTGTACCAGGCCCTCGAGCTGTGCGAAGCCCTGCAGTCGCGCCGCGCCATGGCCGGGGAGCTCGCCATCAGCCGCGCGAAGATCCAGGGCAGCCTGGCCGGGGCCCACGCCGAGCTGGGCGAGGCGACCGAAGCCTGGGAGTTCCTGGACGAGGCCCTGGTCGCGATGCATGGGTTCCGCGAGCGCTTTCCGGAGCGGCCGGGGATCGTCGACTTCCTGGTGGAGATGCACGAGGTGGGCGCGGACCTGTACCTGCTCGAAGAGGACCACGACGCCGCCGCCGACGAGTGCGCGGGCGCCCTCGAACTGGGCGCCGACCTCGACGCCGATCAGCTCACGGATCTGGTCTGGCCCCTCGGGCGCTGCGTGGTCCTGGCCCAGGAGCAGGGGGACGGGGAGGGTGCGGCAGGCCACGTCGCGCTCCTGGTGCGCACCCTGCACGCGGCGTCCCGGGCGGGGGCCGCCCTGGACGATCTGCTCGAGCGCGCCGCGCCCGAGACCTTCGAGGGCCACCCGGCTTACGCTCAATGGCTCGAGGAAGCCCGGAGGCAAGAGCCATGAGTCCCTTCGACGAAGTCGACGTCGACCTCGACGAGCTGGTGGTCGAGTTCCTCAGCGTCGATGCGACCGAGCGCACAGCGACCCTCGAGCGACTGTCGAGCGCCCATCCCTCGCTCTCCGGCGCCCTGCGCCGCCGCATCGAACTGCTGGGCGCCATGGGCATGCTCGACGAAGAGGCGGACGCCCTGCCCGCGACGCCCGAGACCCTGGGCGAGTTCGAGCTGAAGGAGCGCCTGGGCCAGGGCGGCATGGGGGTCGTGTACCGCGCCTTCCAGCCCTCCCTCGAGCGCGAGGTGGCGCTCAAGCTGGTGCGCCCCGAGCAGCTCTGGTTCGAGGGCGCCCAGGAGCGCTTCCGGCGCGAGGTAACGACCGTCGCGCGACTCTCGCACCCGGGCATCGTTGCGGTGCACGCAGTGGGGGAGGCCGACGGCGTGCCCTACTTCGCCATGGAGCTGGTGCGCGGCGCGACCCTGGGCGACGCCGTGCAGCGGGTGGAGGGCCGCGACCCGGCGAGCTTGAGCGGCGCGGACCTGCGGGCCGCCGTGGCCGAGTGCGCCGGGCTCGAGCTGGACCCCGCGCAGGAGCTGCCGGCGCTCTTCGCGGGGAGCTGGACCCAGGCGGCCCTGCGCGTTGTACGGGACACGGCCGAGGCCCTCGAGTACGCCCACCGCAGCGGAGTGCTGCACCGCGACCTGAAGCCTTCGAACATCATGCTGACGCCGGACGGGCGGGCGATGCTGCTCGACTTCGGGCTCTCGAGCGAGAGCGGCGCCGAGCGCATCACGCGCACCGGCTCCCAGGTGGGCTCCCTGCCCTACATGGCCCCCGAGGTCCTGGCCGGCAGCAGCCCCGCAGAGCGGCGTAGCGACGTGTACGGCCTGGGCGTCACCCTCTACGAGCTCCTGACCCTGCGCCTGCCCTATTCGAGTCCGACCACGGAGGGTCTGCGCGCGAAGGTGCTCGAGGGCCGCGCCGAGCCCGTGCGCGGAAACAACGCGGCGGCCTCGTGGGAGGCCGAGACCGTGACCCTGTGTGCCCTGGACCGGGACGTGGAGCGGCGCTACGCCACCGCGGCGGACCTGGCCCTCGACCTCTCCAACGTGCTCGAGCGGCGGCCGATCGTCGCGCGCCGCCCGGGCCCCGTGCTGCGCGTGCGCCGCTTCATCGAGCGCCACCCGGTGGCGAGTGTGGCGGCGGCTCTGCTGCTCGTGGTCGGCCCCAGCACGTGGGCCCTGACGGAGCGCCAGGCGCGCGGGCGCATCGCCGCCAAGAACGTCGAGATCGAGGCCGCCTTCGGGGTCGCCGAGCGCAACGCGGACCGC
>JAJFFA010000283.1 GCA_021776885.1 Planctomycetota bacterium | reverse complement strand
CCCCGGCGCGAAGCACCTGTCGCTCCCCCCACCCCTGCCAGAATCCCAAGACCCCAGAATCCCAAGACCATGGGTCAGATCGCGATCATCGGAACGGACAAGGGCGGCTTCGTCCTGCGCGCGAATCGAGAGCGCTCGAGCTGGGCCATCGAGGGCCCCTTCTTCAAGGGCTGGAAGGTGACCACCTCGACCCGCGACGCCCGCGGTCACTTCTTCGTGGGTACCGCTAGCTACGTCTACGGCGCCGCGCTCCACACCCGCGCGGACCTGGCCGACCTCGCCGACTGGAAGCAGATCGTCGACGGCCCCCAGTGGTCCGCGGAGAGCGAGCGCAAGCTGAACCAGATCTGGACCCTGGGCCAGGGGCCGGACGGACGCCTGTGGGCGGGCGTCGACCAGGCCGGGCTGTTCGTCAGCGAGGACCAGGGCGAGACCTGGCGGCCGGTCGAAGGGCTGAACGAGCACCCGACCCGCGCCGGCTGGTTCCCGGGGGCCGGCGGCCTGTGCGCCCACGCCCTGTGCTTCGATCCCCTGAACGACCAGCGCATCTGGTGCGGCATCTCGGCCGTGGGTGTCTTCCGCACGGACGACGGCGGCGCGACCTGGTCGATCAAGAACGAGGGCATCGCCATCGTCAACGAGGACGAGGAGCACAAGGACGTCGGCCGCTGCGTGCACGGCCTGACCCTCGATCCCGAGACCCCCGACCACCTCTGGCGCCGCGAGCACACCGGCATGTTCCGCAGCCGCGACGCGGGGGACACCTGGGAGCGCATCGAGAACGGCCTCGCGAGCTGGTTCGGCTTCCCCATCGCCCTCGACCGGGGCACGAAGGAGCTCTACGTGATCCCCCTGGAGAGCGACGAGTACCGCCTGCCGGTGGAGGGCAAGCTGGGCGTGTACAAGAGCACGGACGGGGGCGACTCGTGGCAGGCCAAGACCCGCGGCCTGCCCCAGGAGCACGCCTGGACCGGCGTCCTGCGCGGCGCCCTCGACGTCGACCACGCCGCTCCCTGCGGCGTGCTGTTCGGCACGACCTCCGGCGAGCTCTACAGCTCGAACGACGCGGGCGAGTCCTGGTCGCGCCTGCCCTGCAGCCTGCCGCGCATCATGAGCGTGCGCCTCTACGCCGATGCCTGAGCAGGCGGTCCGCGCGACGATCGAGCTGCCGACCCTGCTGGCTCCCTTCGCTGGGGGCGAGCGCAGCGTGGGCATCGAGGCGCCGACCCTGGGCGCCGCCCTGGCCGCCCTGGTCGAGCTGCACCCGGCTCTGGCGATCCACCTCTTCGACGAACGCGGCGACCTGCGCGAGCACGTCCTGTGCCTGCACAACCGCACCAACAGCCGCTGGCTGCCCTCGCTGGACGTGCCCCTCGGCGCCGGGGACACGATCACGATCCTGCAGGCCGTCTCGGGCGGCTGAGCCCCGGGGTAGCTCTCGGGTAGCCCGGGTCGCAGCCCGGGCTCGCGCGTACGAATCCTGTTCGAGCCGGGCTTCGTTCAAGTCACGCGCCCGAGCATCCGATGGCGCGGGGACGCTGCCCGCGGGAGCCGTTCGAGACAGCACTGCTCCCGATCACCTCCGGAGACCGCTCGATGCGCCTTGCCCTGTTCCTCTCGCTGTGTGCCCTCACCGCCTCCTGCACCTCGACCCAGATGGTCGGCTACGCCGACGGGACGGTGAAGTCGAGCACCCTGACCCACCGCTTCGAGGCACCGCCGCTCCTGACGCCCGGTTCGGGCTCCTACGCCGTGCACGTCGAGGGCGCGCAGGCCAGCGCCGACGTGCGCTCGCTCTCGAAGAACGGCATGCGCCGGGTGGCGCCCGGCGCTGGCCCCGACGTCAGCGTGACCCTCGCCCTGGGCGAGGTGCGCCAGGGCGAAGCCGGGGCGATGAAGCTGGGCCAGAAGTGGTACCCCGCCTTCGAGGTCAGCGTGCCCTACGAGGTCTCGATCCGCGGCGCGGACGGGAGCTCCCTGGGAGCGGACGAGGACCGCCACTCCGAGCACCTGACCTTCCGCGGTGTCCCGGGCTTCGCTACGCGTGAGGAGGCCGTCGGCGCGATCGAAGCCGTACGCCAGCTGGCCATGAAGGGCGTGGAAGAGAAGGCGCGCATCAACGCCGTCGGTGACGCGGCCAAGAAGGCAGACAAGCTCGCCGCCAGCCTCTTCCGCCAGCGCGAGATCGCGATGGACGTGCCCGTGGTGCGCGCCGCCGCCGGCGTCGACATGGAAGAGGCCTACACGCTGCTGTCGGAGGGCCAGCACGCCGCCGCCCTGGAGCGCTACGAGGCCAGCGGCCAGCAGCACATGACCCCCGAGGGCCAGGCCAACGGCACGGCCAACTACGGCGTCGCCTGCGGCGTCGCCGCCTGCAAGCTCCTGATGGGCGACGGCGCCGGCCCCTGGCAGTGGTGCAGCGTCGCCCTGGGCTTCGAGCCCGAGGGCGGCGAAGCCCAGGAGCTGCGCCGCATCATCTACCAAGAGGAGTGCGCCAGCGGCGAACGCGTCATCCCCGCCGACGAACGCGCCGAGATCGACGCCCAGATGGAGACGGCCAACCGCCTCCAGGACTTGTTCCGGCGCTAGGGGCTATAGGTTGGCTCTGGTAGCGAGCGCCGAATTCTTCGTCTGGTGCTGGGTCGTGGGTGCTCGAAGGTTTTGATTCCGGCGTAGGTATTTCCTGGAGTCTGTTCGTTTTCCAGGCCAGCGCACCTGGCTGCTCAACGTGGGCTGGCGGGACTGCGGCCTGATCGACATCTACGACGGCCGGCGT
>JAJFFA010000282.1 GCA_021776885.1 Planctomycetota bacterium | reverse complement strand
CATCGGCGCGCGCGACGCCGAAGTCGAGCACCTTCGGCTGGCCACTCGCATCGACCATCACGTTGGCGGGCTTCAGATCGCGGTGCACGATGCCCTTCTGGTGCGCGTGGTGCACGGCATCACAAACGCGGGCGAGGAGCGCCGCCCGCGCGCGCACTCCGAGCCCGTGCTCGCGCGCGTGGGAGAGCAGGTCCGTGCCCTCCACGAGCTCCATCGCGAACCACACGCGACCGTCCTCGCTCCCGGCGCGATGGATCTGCGCGATTCCGGGGTGCAAGAGGCGCCCCAGGACCTCGGCCTCGAGCTCGAAGCGGCGCCGGGCGGCCGGACCACTGGCCCAGGTGGAGAGCACCTTGAGCGCGACGCGCCGCCGCGGACGCTCCTGTTCGGCGAGGTAGACGACGCCCATGCCGCCACGTCCCAGGAGACCGAGCACGCGGAACTCGCCGATGCGTTCGGGTAGCACCTCGTCCGGCTCCTCCCCGCCCAGCCACGCGTGGTGCTCGACTCCGGCGGGAACGTCGAGGAAATGCGTGCTCTCGTCATCCGCACCCAGCAGCGCCTCGACCTCCGCCCGCAGGGCGGGCTCGCAGCGCGTCTCGAGGAACGCGGCGCGTTCGGACACGTCCAGCTGCTGGGCCTCGAGGAACAGTTCCTGCAACCGTTCGTGCCGGCTGGGCTCCATCAATCCTCGCTGTCCGCACGCACTTCGTGCGCCAACCACGCCCGCGCAAAGCGCCAGTCCCGGTCGACCGTGCGCGCGGACACGCCCAGGGCCTGGCCCACTTCCTCCACCGAGAGTCCGGCGAAGTAGCGCAAGAGGACGACTTCGTGCTGGCGTGGATCGAGGGACTCCAGGCGCCCGAGGGCGGCGTCGAGAGCGAGCAGGTCCAGGGCGCGTTCGCCCTCGTCGACGGGCGCCTCCCCGAGGGTCACCCGTTCCCAGCCGGCACCGCCGCGCTTGAGGCGGCTCTTGGCTCGGGCCGCGTCCACGAGCACGTTGCGCATCGCCCGTGCAGCCGCGCCGAAGAAGTGCCCCCGGTCCTCGAACCCAGCGCCGCCGCCAAGGCGCATCCAGGCCTCGTGCACCAGCGCCGTCGCTTGCAAGGTGCGCTCCTCGGGCAGGCGCGCGAGCTCGCGATCGGCCACGCTGCGCAGCTCCGTGTACGCCAGCTGAACCAGTCGGGCCTGAGCCTCGACATCCCCTTGACGCGCCCCCTCGAGCGCCCGGGTCAACTCGCCACGCGAAGCGTCCATCGTCTGCTCAGTGTACAGGGCAGCGCGTGCTTGACCCGACTTCGGAGCGCCCGGCCCCGGCTTGCCCCCGTCTCGCTCGACTACGCCGACGTGAACGACCAGACCAGCGCGCGGTAGCGATTCAGAGCCAGTCCGTCCCCGGCCCCAGTCCCAAAACCCCGTCGGCGCCGGAGTTCGAGACCGCGAAGCGGAACACGCTTCCGCCGACGCAGCGGCGGCCGTCCCCGAAGGGCACGCCGAGCGGGTGGGTGCCCATGAAGAACAGCCCCGGGCGGTTCGACGGCATCGAGGTGCTGCGCGGCTCGAGGTCGTCCGCCGCGAGGCGTTGACGCACGGGCAAGCGTGGGAGCCGATGCAGAAGACATCGCCGCCGCCGCAATCCCTCCAACGCCTGCGGGGACCGGGTTCTCGGCCCTCGCGCTCGTCAACCCTGCAGGTCTGCCAGGCGCGGTACCGCCATCGCGCGCAGCTTGATCCACGCGCGCTGGTGCAGCTGCTGGGCGGCGTGGACGCTCGGCGTGCCCAGGCGCTCGGCGATGCGCTCCCACTCCGTGCCCTGGTAGTCGCGCAGCAGCACCACCTCGCGGTGACCCTCGGGCAGGCGCCAGACGAGCTCGTCGAGCAGGACGCGTAGCTCGCCCTGGAAGGCTTCCTCGCTGGGGCTCGCCTGGGAGTCGAGCGGATCGGGACCGGGCGAGGTCGAGGTGCCGGGGACGAGGGGCTCGGTCCGGCCCACATCGCGCTTGGCGGCTTCGAGGTGATCGGCGAGATCGCGGATCCGGTTCGTGGCCACCCCGGCCAACCAGTCGAGCAGGTCGCGCTCCGCCGGGAGCGCGCCGCGCTCCAGGCTCGCGAGGGCCGCGCAAAGGGTCTCCTGGACCAGATCCTCCGATTCGACGTAGCGCCGGATGCGCGGCCCCAGGCGGACGATGACGATGCGCCGCAGGCGCTCCGTGTAGCGGCCGAAGAGCTGGTTGGCCGACGACCTGTCCCCGGCCCGCGCGCGCTCGAGGAGCGCTTGCGTGTCTTCGGGGGCGGGCTCGGGGGGCCCAGGCAACGACGCGACCAGGAGGTCGTGGGGAGAACTCATGATCGGGCGTGACACACAACAAGAGCTTCCGGCACGCTCCGGCGGAAGTCAAGCTGCCGCCGCCCAGCGCTATAATGTCAGCCACGGCAAGGAGGCCGCCAAGATGGACCCCCGCAGTCTGGCCGAGTCCCGCGCGGAAGCGCTGTTCGCGCAGCTCCTGATCGAGGAGCCCGCACCCTCCGAGACACGCTTCGCCGAGCTGTGCCGGGCCCACCCCGAGCACGCGGCCGACTTCGCGCGCATGCGGCAGGACCTCGTCGCGGCCGCGGGGCTGCAGGGCGCGGTGCCCGCTCCTGTCCAGCCTGGCCAGGCCCCCGACCTGGGCCAGGCCTTCGTCTGCGAGAGCCTCCTGGGGCAGGGAGGAATGGGGGAGGTCTGGCTCGCGCACGACCACGCTCTCGGGCGTTCTGTCGCCGTCAAGGTTCTGCGCGAGGATTGCGCCGCGAACCC
>JAJFFA010000281.1 GCA_021776885.1 Planctomycetota bacterium | reverse complement strand
CGCTTTCGGTCCACCGGGGGCGACCTCAGCGGCCGGCCCAGCACCCCGCAGGAGGTGCTCTGGAGCGTGGCGCCCTGGGACCTGCCCCTGGCCGCCGGGGCGCACCAGACGAGCCCCGACCTGAGCCCCCTGTTGCAGCCCCTGGTCGACCGTGGCGACTTCGCCGCCGGGCAGCACGTCGTGCTGCTCTTGACGGGCAGCGGGACGCGCCAGGCGATCGCCTTCGACGGGGACCCGGCGCTCAGCCCCAGGCTCGTCGTCGAGTACGACCCGGGCGAGCGCCGCCGGCCGGACGCGCCCCGGGCCCGCTGAGCGCTCCCCGGGCGCTCCCCGAGTGCGGGCTTGGAATGCTCCACACCAGGAGTGAGACTGCCGCCATGGCCGACTCCACGGGCACCAGCAAAGCGGACGCGGACGACGCGCAGCCATCGGCGGGCCGCGTGCTCGTCATCGACGACGACGAGGGCCACGCCGAGGCCCTGGCCGACGGGCTCGGGATCGACGGCTACGAGACGCGCCTGGCGGCGTCGGGGGAGGCGGGCATCGAGGCCATGCGCGAGGAGAGCTTCGACGCCGTCCTGACCGACCTGGTGATGCGCGGCAAGTCGGGGCTCGACGTGCTCAAGGAGGCCAAGGCCGTGCAGCCCGAGGCCGTGGTGCTGCTGGTGACCGGACACGCGACGGTGGAGACCGCCGTCGACGCCATGCGCGACGGCGCGGAGGACTACCTGTCCAAACCCGTCAACCTGGCGGAGCTGCGAGCCAAGCTGAAGCTGGCGGTGGAGCGCACGCGCCTGCGTCGCAAGTACGCCGAGCTGGAGCGCGAGCACACCGAGCTGCGGCGCCAGATCGACAAGCGCTTCGGCTTCGAGGGCATCCTCGGGCACAGCCGCGAGATGAACCGCGTGTTCGAGGTGCTGGCCCAGGTGGCGCCCACCGCGGCCACGGTGCTGATCCTGGGCGAGAGTGGCACGGGCAAGGAGCTCGTGGCGCGCGCCATCCACCAGAACAGCCCGCGCGTCGACGAGCACTTCGTCGCGGTCAACTGCGCAGCCCTGGCCGAGGGCCTGATCGAGTCGGAGCTCTTCGGGCACGAGAAGGGCGCCTTCACCGGCGCCATCGCGCGCAAGGAGGGGCGCATCGCCTACGCCGACAAGGGCACCCTGTTCCTCGACGAGGTGGGGGACATGCCGCTGGCCACCCAGGCCAAGCTGCTGCGCGTGCTCGAGTCGCGCGAGGTCATGCCGGTGGGGGGCAACGAGACGCGCAAGGTCGACATCCGCCTGGTCGCGGCCACGAACCGCGACCTGCGCGAGGCCGTCGCCGACGGCGAGTTCCGCGAGGACCTGCTCTTCCGCCTGCAGGTCGTGACCCTGCAGCTCCCGCCCCTGCGCCGACGCACCGGGGACATCCCGCTCCTGATCGATCACTTCATCGCCGAGCTCTCGCAGGAGCATGGCCGCGCGGTGCGCGTGATCAGCCCCGAGGCGCGCGCCCTGCTCGTGCGTCACGACTGGCCGGGCAACGTGCGCGAGCTGCGCAACGCCATCGAGAACATGGTGCTCCTGGCGCGCTCCGACACGCTGAACGTCGACGACGTGCCGGACAACGTGCGCGACACCGGGGCCGATGGGCGCGCAGGCGCAGGCGGCTTCGACCTCGCCGGCCGCTCCCTGGAGGAGGTCGAGCGCGCCTTGATCTCCGAGAACCTGCGCCTGATGGAGGGCAACCGCTCCAAGACGGCCAAGGTGCTCGGGATCGGCGAGCGCACGCTCTACCGCAAGATCAAGGAGTACGGCCTGTGAGCGCGCCCTGCGCGTGCTGGACGGGGCTTCCTCGAAGCCCGTGAGGGACGCGGAGGACTGCCGAGTCCCACCACGGACGACGAACGGCTCAACGGCCAGCCATGCGGTCCTGCACTTGACCGAGCAGCACGTCCAGGTCGGCCCAGAACCTCCTCCATTCCATGCGCTCCTGCGCGCTGAGTTCGTCCCAGTGGGGGCCTTCCCGGACAGGGGCGAGGCGCGGGGAACTGCGCCAGTCAGCCAGTCGGGACTCGACGAGGTCGATGCGGCTCGCATCTTCCCAGCGCGAGACTTCGAGCCCCTCGCCGAGCCAAACCAGGGCCGTGCGCCGCAGGTCCGCTCGCTCGCCGGAGGAGAGCTCGGGCTGGAGGGAGGCGCGCAGGGCGGTACTGCCGGCGAGGTAGTACTGTCTCGCGCTCACCTCCTCGCCCACCTCCAGCGCGCTGGCGTAGGCGCGGACCGCCGCCCCGTAGGCCCCGGTCTGGTAGGCCATTCGAGCCGCTCGATACAGGTTCGTCGCATCGTCGACCTGATCTGGTGCCTCGAGGATGCCCTCGAGCAGGGTGACGTCAGCGAGTAGCTGTTCCATCTCCTGCACCTTCGTGGCAGACACGCCCTCGATGAAGAGTACGGTCGCGTTGGCTCCCACTCTGGCTCGCCCATTTCGCTCCAGATGGAGACCCGTGCTCTCGTGGACGCTGCGATAAGCCTCGAGGGCTTCTTCGTACCGGCCCAGTTCTTCGAGGGCTTCCCCCCGCCCGAAAGAAGCGCTGGCATGCTGAGAGGCCAATGCGTCGGTCCGAGGCGGAAGAGGGAGGTTGCGCAGGTGGCGCTCCGTCATGGCGAGGAGTGCCGCATGGTCCTCCAGTTGACGCAGAGTCCCTGCCATGAAGAGCAGTGCGTTGTTGCTCTCTGGATACTTCGCCAGCAGCTCCGCGGCGATACGGTTCGCTTCCGTGTGGGCGCCCATCCGGCTCAGCGCATTGCAGCGCAGCAGGCCGAGGTGGAGGAGACCCGGCTTCAAGGCGTCGGCAATGGCCAGTACCTCGGCCACGCGTTCGTAGGGAGGATCAGGAGCCTTCCACAGGAGTATGGCCAGACGCAGGCAGATGCCGAAATCCGAGGGGTGCAACTGGAAGGCCCGGTCGTAGACCTCGCGTGCTGCGCTCTCCGCCCCGAGGACCGCCAGGGAACCTGCGAGCAAGTTGATGCTCGAAGGGTGCAGGTCTTCGAGCTGAGTGCGGCGCGCAAGTGCCGCGATTCC
>JAJFFA010000029.1 GCA_021776885.1 Planctomycetota bacterium | reverse complement strand
GTCCCCGTCGCCGTCCAGGTCCGCTGCCGCGATGGATTGTGGGCTGGCTGTTCTCGCCGGGCCGCCAAGGGTGAGCGAGGGCTCGGAGTCGAAGACTCCCGCGCCCGTCTGGAAGAACACCGTGAGCGTGTCGCTGCCCCCGTTCGCCGAGACGATGTCGACATCCCCGTCCCCGTCCAGGTCCGCCGCCGCCACGGAGGTCGGGAAGTCCGTCGTCCCCGTGCCGCCCAGGAACAAGGGCATCGAGTCGAAGACCCCCACCCCCGTCTGAAAGGACACCATGAGCGTGTTGCTCGTCACGTTCGCGGAGACGATGTCGAGATCGCCGTCCCCGTCCAGGTCCGCCGCCGCTACGGAGAGGTTGCCGGTTCCCGGGGCGGCCAAGGACAAGGGCTCTCCGGCCAGACCGGAGAGGATCTCCTTACCGCCGTCGTGCTCGTCGGTCCCCGCATCCGCGTCGCGCGCCGTGAGCCTCAGCAAGGCTCGACCCTGCCCGCTCGGCAAGTCGCGGCTGTCCCAGACGAACGTGGTGCTGCGCGCAACCCCGGGCGCGAGCGCCAACCGGATGGGTGGCTGCACGCGCCAGGGTTGGCCCGTCGAGACCAGCGGGGCGAAGGCCGCATTCACGCTCGCCTCTCGGCGGAGCGGGTCGTAGGCCACGATCGTGCGACGCTGGGCGATGCCGCCGCCCGCGGCCAGGTCGTTCCCGCCGGCGATGGCGACGAGGCGCAGGCCGGCGGGGCCCGTCGCGAGGCCGGTCGCGCTCTCCGGGAGTTCGGTGCTGAGCAGGTCGACCGATGAGCTGCCCAGCTCGACTGCGCGCAGCTCCTTGGCGCCGTCGCCCGACGTCTGATCCGTGAGCACGAGCAGACGGCGGTCGCCCTCGATGGCCAGGGCCTCGGGGTGCGTCAGGCCGGGAGCCGGCGTGGGCAGCGCTTCGACGCTGAGCGTGTCGAGGTTCAAGATCACCACACGGCCGACTCCGGCGAAGTCGCGCTCGGCGAGATAGACGCGATTCGAGTGCGCCGGGACGACGGTCACGCCCCATGGAGTTGCGAGGCCATCCAGCAGGGTGGCGGTCGTCGTCGTGATCGGGTCGGCGTAGTTCAGCCGCAACAGTTCGTCGCCCACGGTCGCCAGCGCCACATGGCGGCCGACACTCGCCAGGCCGCGGATCGTGTCACTCGGAAGCGGGCGACCTCCGGCGAGGATCGTGCGTACGCCGAGCGTGTCGAGATCGACGCGGCAGACGAGCGGGACGCTGCCGTCGCGTGCCGCGACCAACAGCGCTGCGCCCCCGCGCTCGATCATCATGGTGGTCGGCTCGCCGACGCCGTTCGCGAGGGCTGCCACGACCGCGCCCGTCGTGAGTTCGAGCTCTCGGACGCGCCAGGTCGAGGCGCTGGCACGATCGAGGACGTAGGCCGTCGTGCCCTCGTTCACGGGCAGGACGGCGACGGGGCTCTCGAGAGGATTGGAGGACCACGTCGCGGACAGGGGCTCGGGGATCTTCGCGGACCGCAAGAGCTCGAGCGTGTAGCCGTCGAGCGCGCCCGAGAGGTCGGTGCCCGGCTGCTGGGCGTACTGCAAGAGGTGAGACCGGCTCGAGCCCAGCTCCGACAGCCCGACCGTGTCGGGCTCGCCCGTCGGCCGGGCGAGCCCGGCGATCGGCGCGGGGTACGGGCTCGCGACGCGGAACTGTTCGCGCAGCGCGGGGTCGGCGAGGATCTCGTCGACGAGCGCCCCGTCATCGGGCAGATCCACGAACGGTTCGCCCTCCAGCGTCCACTGGAACACGAGGTCCAGAGCGTCGCCCTCGGCGTCGCTCAGGGTGTAGGGCACCACGATGCCGCGGCGCTGGTCAGAGCTCAGGGTGAACTCGGAGACATCGAGGGTGACCTCCGGCGGGTCGTTGTTATCGACGCGCAGGAGGGAGCCCCCCTCGACCTGGTGCTGCAGCGGCTCCTCGCCCGGGTCCGCCGTGTCGACGGCCGTCGCGCGCACCTTCACTTCGGAGTCGAGCGGCCCGTACTGCCCGACGACGTCCCAGTGGAAGGACACCGTGGTGCCCGACTCTTCGGCCACGAAGGGCACGAGCTCCTCGCCCAGGTCCGGCAGCGCGGTCTCCCACGAACCTTCGGGAAAGCCGGCGTCCGCGTCGGCATTGACCTCGACGCTGAGCGTGACGGTGTCGCTCGTGTCCGCGACCGTGAAGAGCATCCCGACGACGCCGATGACCTCGCTGGCGGGGAACGCGAACGGTGAGACGACGGGCGGGCTGTTGCCCACCCCGACCGGCTCGCTGGTGGTGGCGCTCGAGTCGTTGTCCAGCCTCACGCGCACCACGAGGCCGCCGACGAAGCCCGTTCCGAGGTCGCTCGCGAAGGCCCAGTCGAACTGGTTGGCCGCGCCGCTCGAGGAGATGCTCACGTCGCCGGCGCCGAGGGTGGCGATCGGCACGTACGCGCCCGTGCCGCCGGGCGGCAGGTACTCGATGTGCACCGCGTCGACCGTCTGGCCCGCCAAGGTGAACCCGATCTCGGCCGGCGAGTTCTTCGAGTCGCTGACGATGACGTTGCTGACGGTCGTGGTCACGGTCGTCGAGCCCCCCGACTCCGACGCGGAGATCAACGCCGCGAGGCCCGAGTTGCACCCCGCAAGGATCACCAGCGGGACGAGAGCGAGAAGGAAACGAGTCGTTGTTCTCATGGAGCTCTGGGTGGGCCGGGGCCCTACGGTTGGTGGGCCCCGTAGAACACGGTGAGCGTGGCGACCGTTCCGTTCCCCGAGACGAGGTCAGCGTCCCCGTCCCCGTCCAGGTCGACCGCCGCCACGGAGACGCCAGCATCGGACAAGGCCGTCGCCATGCCGCCCAAGGGAAAGGACTCGGACTCGAAGACCCCCGCATCCGTCTGGAAGAACACGGTGAGCGTCCTGCTGACCTGGTCCGCCGAGACGAGGTCGGTATCCCCGTCCCCGTCCAGGTCC
>JAJFFA010000280.1 GCA_021776885.1 Planctomycetota bacterium | reverse complement strand
TGGCCGAGCCCGATGCGGGCCCCCACCCGCGACGCCATCATCGAGCCAACGACTCCACGTCATGGTGCCCGGACGCCCTTGCAGGCACGTCGAGATCTGGCATCATCTGCCCAACTTGTCGCCCCAACACGATGGTCCATCACGATGAGACTGCCTCGAAAAGCCCTGAAACGAGCGGCAGCCGTCCTAATCGGGCTCGCCGCAACATCGCTCCTGCTTGAAGGGATGGCCTTGCTCGTCTACGGAGAGCAACCCAAGTTCCCTCGACACGTCGTCGGAGCAGACTTCGGGATCCGCATCAATCAACCTGGCGCCGTCTACCGGCACGTCTCGGCGGACATAAGCGTCGAGTTCCGCATCAACTCGAGAGGCCTGCGCGAGGACGCAGAGATCCCGTATAGAAAGCCGGACGGGCAGCTTCGCATAGTGTCCCTGGGTGACTCCTTCACCGTCGGCTATGAGGTTGACGTTGCAGATTGTTTCTCGGAGGTACTCGAGCGAGAACTTCGCGACCGCGGGATCGACACAGAGGTGATCAACGCCGGCGTCTCGGGGTTCAGCAACGCCGAAGAATACGCGTACCTCGATCGAGAGATGCTGAAGTACTCCCCGGACGTGGTGCTTCTCTCGTTCTTCGGCAATGACCTCGTGGACAACCAAAGAGCCGGCCTCTTTCAGCTCGACGGCACGAGGCTCGTCGAGGTGCGGGACCGCTACGTGCCACTTGGAGGCCTGGGAGACTTCCTGAACAAGAACGCGGCCTTTGGATTTCTGTCGGAGCGATCGAACGCCTTCGCGATCGCCAAGAGCAGGGTCCGTAGACTCCTCAAGCGCCGGCTGGAAGACCAGAACCGGGCGCACGTCGCGGACGCAGACCGCTCGACCTCGGAGTCGGGCTCGCCCACCGTCGAGCACCAGCGACGACTCGCCGCAGCGATCCTGGAGAAGATCTACTCTCGCTGCCAAGAGGAAGGGATCCCGTTAGTCCTCATGAGCATTCCCTCGTTTCGCAGCGACCCCGACAGGCTGATCGAAATGTTTCCTACGGAAGAATTCCCAACACAAAACAGGGACGGCCTACGCTACCTGCCGAGTACTGAACTGCTCCAGCCGTTCCTGGGAAAAGAGCAGCTCTATTGGACGAGATCGCACGGGCACTGGACACCACGAGCACACCGAATCGCCGGCAAGGCCTTGGCGGACATTGTCGTCGATCTCGTAGGCGATCGGTAGTCGCCTTCTGGATCACCAAACGAACGAGCGCCAAAAGCAACCCAGCACTACTCATCGTCTTGAAACATGAACGCAGCCCACAACTTGGCAGCTCGGATCGAGGACCGCTCGGCGGTCGTTGGCGTTATCGGACTCGGCTACGTCGGACTCCCATTATGCGATGCGCTACACGGGGGTGGCTTGCAGGTCTTGGGCTTTGACATCGACCAGACCAAGATCGACGCGCTTGATCAGGGCCAAGGCTATTTGAGCCACCTCGGCCCCGACCTTCCTCTCCGGCTGCTGTCCAGCGAGAGATTCCAAGCTACGTCCGACTTCTCGAGGCTATCTGAGGCCGACGTTATCTTCGTTTGTGTGCCCACTCCGCTGGGGCCCCATCAAGATCCCGACCTGCGGTTCGTCCACGCTTCCGCGCGCTCGGTAGGTGAGTCTCTACGCCCGGGCCAACTCGTCGTGCTCGAGTCGACGTCGTTCCCTGGTACGACCAGGGATGAGTTCCTGCCCCATCTCTTGGCCGGCGCGCGGGAGCACGGCGCGGGCGACCTAACCCTCGGCTCGGATTTCTTCGTCGCCTACTCCCCCGAACGCGAGGATCCAGGGCGCACGACTCACAGCACCCAGAGTACACCGAAGCTAGTCGGAGGTCTCGATGCCGAATCGACTCGGCTGGCAGCAAGCGCCTTGAGAGTCGGCATCGAAGAGGTCATCGAGGTCAGTTCGGCCGAAGTCGCCGAGGCGGCGAAGATCCTGGAGAACACCTTTCGATCGGTCAACATCGCGCTCGTCAACGAAATGAAGACGATCCTGACCATGCTCGATGTCGATGTTTGGGAGGTCATCGATGCCGCAGCGACAAAACCTTTCGGATTCATGCCCTTTCGTCCCGGCCCAGGCCTCGGTGGGCACTGCATTCCCATAGATCCGTTCTATCTCTCTTGGAAGGCCCGCGAGGTTGGCCGCCCGACCCGCTTCATCGAACTTGCGGGAGAGATCAACACGTCCATGCCGGACTACGTGATCGAGCGGACGGTGCTCGCGCTTTCCGATGATGGGAAGCCCGCAAGGGGTGCGCGCGTGCTCGTCCTAGGCCTTGCGTACAAGGCCGGGGTCGACGACACAAGGGAGTCACCTTCCTTCGCCCTGATCGATAGGCTCTTGCGCCTCGGCGCTAGCGTCGACTACTCCGACCCGTTCATTCCCAAGTCTCTGCCTCGGCGCAACAACGACATCCAGATGACCAGCGTAGAACTGAACGCAGACTCAATACGCAGCTATGACGTGCTACTCGTGGCCACGGATCACAAAGAGTTCGACTATGAACTCATTGCTCGCAACGCGAATCTGATCGTCGACACGCGCAACGCCATGCGGCCGAGCGCCGACCTGATCACAGGCCGGTGGGTCAAGGCTTGATCGAAGGGAATCTCCGAAGCGCCCACTCTTGGCGCCGACGCCAGACGGCCAGCCAACTGAAGCGGGGGGTTGCCCCCTCTCTTGAGTACGCCAGATACTCCACACACGCCCGGATCCCCACACTAGCGAGCATGAGGAGGCGCGCGGTGCTTGCCTCGAGGCTAGACCAGTGCTTCCACATCAGCATCACCCGGGCCCGGATCACCCGGATCTGCTTGTCGAGATGCACTCGCTCGGAGGCGCCTCCGTAGTGAACGATCGCAGCACTTGGCGTCACTAGCGGCTGGTATCCCGCTCGCCGTGCGCGAATGCACAGATCGACCTCCTCCCCGTACATGAAGAACGTCGGGTCGAATCCGTCCAACTCCATCCAAAGGTCGCGCCGGATAAGCAGCAGGCAGCCAGTCACCACGTCGACAGCCTCCACCTTCTCCGGTGGCCGTACGAACTCTGGATCGAAGAAGCGGTTTCCGCGAAACGCCGCGGAGAGTCCGTACATGCGGCAGAAGACCGACCAGACGCTCATTGCGCGCCAACATGAGCGCGGGTCGACAGCGCCCTCTGGAGTGAGCGTCCTTCCCCCAAAGATGCCGCCATCCGGTCGGCTGCGTCCCAGACTGAGGAGCTCCGAGACGGCGCCCGGAAGAGTGATCGTGTCCGGGTTCAGCAGGAGTATCCACTCGCCTCGCGCCTCTTGCGCGGCCAGGTTGTTCCCTGCTGCGAATCCGAGGTTCTCACCCGAGCGAATGACCCGAACATCCGGAAAGGCCTGCTCCACGGCCTCTGCGGATCCGTCATCGGATGCATTATCTACAACGATCACCTCCAGAGCGATGCCACGGGACTGCTCCAAGAGCGATGAGATGCACTGGATCGTAAGCTCACGCGTGCAGTAGCTAACGACAAGGACACTTAGCTCTACCGTGGCTTGCCTCATCACTGACTGGGAGCTCATGCCGCGGAACTAGGACGTGGCCAAAAGCTGTCGTGCCTGCACGCTTCGCACATGCGTACGTCGTCGGGACACGCCCGGG
>JAJFFA010000279.1 GCA_021776885.1 Planctomycetota bacterium | reverse complement strand
TTCCAGTACTTCTACCGCGACCCCGCCGTCCCCGGCGGCACGGGCTTCAACCTGTCGGACGCGATGTCGATCGACTTCGTGAACTGATTCGGGTGGGGTCATGCGCCAGACAGCGCATGGCCCCGCGCTCGCCTCAGCTGGCCCAGGCGCTGGACGCCAGGTCGACGCAATTGCCGCCCGCTTGCTTCGCGGCGTACATGGCGCCGTCCGCGCGACCCACCATCGAGTCGACGTTGTGTCCATCGCGGGGGAACATGGCCACGCCGATGCTGGCCGAGATGCTCACCTCGCGCTCGCGCGACGGGTCGTCCACCACATCGCTCAGGTCGATCGGGCGCGCGATGGTCTCGAGCAGCTCTGCGGCCACATCCAGCGCGATCTCGCTCGAGGCGATCTTGGGCAGGATCACGGTGAACTCGTCGCCCGCCCAGCGCGCCACCGTGTCCGCCTCGCGCAAGCTCTCGCGTAGGCGTCGCGCGATCTCGACCAGCACGGCGTCGCCCGCCCGGTGGCCCAGGGTGTCGTTGATCGGCTTGAAGTCGTCGAGGTCGATGAAGAGCAGCGCCAGGCGCGAGGAGTCGCGCCGCGCGTGGGCCAGCTCGAGCTCGAGGCGGTCGTGGAACGAGGCCCGGTTGGCGAGGTCCGTGAGGGTGTCGCGGTAGGCCAGCTTGGCGACGGCCGCCTCGCGCGAGCGGCGCTCGGAGATGTCGCGGAACACGATCACCCGCCCCAGGACCGCGCCCAGGTTCTGGGCGTCCGCGTCCCGCACGAGGGCCACGCTGTACTCGATCGGGACCTCGACACCGGCGCGCAGCACGCTGGTTTCGCAGGCCCGCAGGGGGCCCTTGTCCGCGCGAGCGAAGGACGTCGCGGCGACCTCTTCGTTGCGAGGGACGGTGAAGACCTCACGCAGGTGGCGCCCGCGGGCCTGCGCGAAGCGCTGGCCGAGGAGCTCCTCCGCAGCCGCGTTCATGCCGGCGATGTGGTTGGCCGCGTCGGTCGAGATGACGGCGTCGGCGATGGACTGCAGGGTCGTCGTGACCAGCTCGCCGTGGGCGACGAGCTCGCGCTCGGCCGAGCGTCGCAGGCGGGTCAGGACACAGGTGATTCCGATGATGAACAGCGCGACGGAGCGGTTCATCACCATGGTCAGTATCGAGTCTCCGTGTGCGCCGAGGACGGCACCCAGGAGGACCAGGGCCGCGGAGACGCTGGCCACGATGAGCGGGGCCCGGCGCCGCCTGTGCAGCAGGCTGAGCATGACCGGAAGGGCATGCAGACCTCCGACCGCGACTCCCCACGGAGTCAGAAAGTCCGTGACGAACAGGGCGACCCAGAGGGTCAATATCAGGCGCTCGATGCGACGCCTGTCGGGGTAGGTGTCCAGATTCAAGATCGTTGCCAAAATGGGGGGGGGCGGGGGCGGCAGGGAACGCACCCGAGTCGGGATTTCGCCCATTAGCTGGGAATCCGTGAGGTCTTTTCGAGTTCAGTCGCAAGGGAGGGAAGCGGCCCCCATGCAGAGCCGCCATCCATGACCCAGAACCCGAAGAACCCCACCGGCTCCCACTCGCAGCTCCTGGCCCAGGCCGGCTGGGTGCGCGCCCTGGCGCGTCGCCTGGTCGAGGACCAGCGCGTCGACGACGTGGTCCAGGAGACCCTGACCGTGGCCCTCGATCGAGGACCCGGGCTGGCTGACGAGGAAGACGGGGCGACACCGGCGTCGCGCTCGTGGTTGGCGGGGGTCGTGCGCAACGTCGCGCGCCAGGGCCGGCGTGACCGCGTCAGCCGGCGGATTCGGGAGCAGCGCGCCGCCAGCGCCGAGGGCCAGCCCTCGACCCTCGAGACCCTCGAGCGGCTCGCGCTCCAGGAGGACCTGCTGGCGGCCGTGCGCGACCTGGCCGAGCCCAGTCGCAGCGCCATCGTGCGGCGCTACTTCGAGGGGCTCAGCCCGCGCCGCATCGCGGCCCTCGAGGGGCTGCCGGTCAAGACGGTCAAGACGCGCCTGGCCCGTGGCCTCGAGCGCCTGCGCAAGGCCCTGGCCGAGCGCTACGAGCGCGATGGCAAGGACTGGCTGGCGGTCATCGCGCCCCTCTCCCTGCGCCCCTCGGAGCTGGCCCTCAGCGCCGCATCCAGCGTGACGGTCGGCGAGGGTGTCGCCGGGATCACGGTCACCAGCACCCTCGGAGCAGCACTCTTGAACACGAAGTGGATCATGACCGTCCTGGGGCTGGTCGCGGCGGGGGCCGCGACAGGCCTGTTCCTGTCCCGCGACTCCGCAACGGCGCTGCCCGCGACCGAACCCAGCAGCGGGGGGCCAGCGAGTCCCGGGGAGGTCTCGCGGCCGGAAGCCTGGGTCGCCTCCGCGGCCGCGCCCGAGCGTCAGGTCGTGCCGGCCGCGGGCGTCGAGCCACGCTCGGCGGCGGGTGCGCCCGCGGAGGCTGAGCCGGAGCTACCGGCGGCGACGCCGATCTGGCGCGCCGGACGCGTCCTCGACGACTCGGCGGCTCCCCTGGGTGGGATCGAGCTGGCCTGGAGCGACAGCGATGCACCCAGCGACCTCGTCGACCGGCGCGGCCAGCCGGTGCTCTCCGCCTCGAACGGCAGCTTCCCCTTCCTCGAGCCCGGAGCCATCGCGCACATCGAGGCGCGCAGCCAGGGCTGGACCACGGTCCTGGCCGGCAGCGTGCGCCCGGGCTCGGGTGTCGAGCCCGTGGTGGTCGTCGCCCCCGAGGTCTCGATCTCCGGTCGCGTGATCGATGCGGCTGGGGCACCCGTGGCCGGGGCGCGGGTCGTGCTGGGGCGCCCCTTCGGCTTCGAGGCGCGCTTCCCCAGCCTCGAGGGCACCGATCGGCTCACGTGGTCGACGCAGAGCGACGAGCAGGGCGGCTTCACCTTCGAGCGCGCCCCGAACCTGGCGGGTGCCAGCCTCGTGGCCCAGGCCGAGGGCTACGACGCGGCGCGGGTCGCGGCTCCCTCGGGCTCGACCAACGCGGTGCTGCTGGTGCTCGAGCGGCACCAGCTGCGCGAGGGGCACGTCGTCGGGCAAGTCGTCGGTCCGGATGGGCGCCCCGTCGAGGGCGCGCGGGTGTCCATGGGCGCTTTTACGACCCTCTCGAACGAACATGGGGAGTTCGCCCTCGACCGCGCCCTGGCCGTCGCCGCCGGTACGGTGCGCGCCCTCAAGGAGGGCTTCCTGCCCGGCGTGCTCGAGCTGCCCGAGGACGGCGACGGCGAGTGGAACGAGTACCTGCGGCTGGAGCTGGGCGGAACTCCGCTCTCCATCTCCGGTCGCGTCGTCGACCACGAGGGCAAGCCCGTGGCCGGGGTCGAGGTCTGGGTCGCGAACCCCACGCCCTTCGGGCTGCTGGGCGGGCGGCCCGTGGCGGTCGAGGGTCTGCTGGCCGGAGCCGCCGTGCCGACGCCGCGCGAGGTCAGCGCCGCGAACCTCGCGGCCTCGTTCCGGGATGGGCACTACAACGACATCAACTCGATACCCGAGCAGCCGAGCGCCTTCTGGTCGTGGGTCGTGAGCGATGCCCGCGGGCGCTTCACCCTGGGCGGCCTGACGGACCGCGACTACGTCATCGCGGCCCTGGATCCGCGCACCCTGCTGCAGGCCGAGACCGAGCCCGTGACGGCCGGGGGCGGTGAGGTGACCCTGGAGCTGCCCACGCGCAAGCTCGTGAAGCGTGTCGCCGGGCGCGTCCTGACGACGGGCGGGAAGCCCGTGGCTGGAGCACGGGTGCAGGTCATGTGCGTGCCCTTCGAGACGCGCTTTCAAGTAGGTCAGGGAGTGCTCGACACCCGCGCCCTGCGCGCCGGCCCGCGGGTCGAGACGGATGCGGAGGGGCGCTTCGAGGTCGAGGACATCCCCGGCGTTGGCGTCGCGCTGCACGTCACCAGCGACTCGATCGTGCCGCGCGCCTTCGAGCCCGCGGAGGGTGCGGACCTCGAGGCGCTCGACGTGCGCGTC
>JAJFFA010000278.1 GCA_021776885.1 Planctomycetota bacterium | reverse complement strand
CATCGGCGCGGGGGGCGGCTGCGACGGGCAGATCCTGGTGACCCACGACATGCTGGGGCTGTACACGCGCTTCCACCCGCGCTTCGTGCGCCGCTACGCAGCGCTGGCGGAGACGATGCGGGACGCGTTCCGGCATTACGTGGGGGATGTGAAGGCGGCGGAGTTTCCGTCGGAGGAAGAGAGTTACTGAGGAGGGAAGAGGGAGGGGAGCGCGGAGGGAAGACCGGAGGGGGTGCCTTCGTTCGAACCGGTGGGGACACGCCTCGCCGTGGCGGGCGTCGCCCGCGGCCGGCTCGAGATGGAGTGAGCGGCGGTTGCGCGAGGGCGGTGATTTTTCATGCCGCTTGACGCGCGGCTTCGCCGCTGGGGGAAAGGCTCGGCTGCGCCTCGCTTCCCCCGAACGGCGCTTCGCGCCGGGGCCGACCTGCGCTCGGCCGGGTCAGGACGGTCGGGTGGCTGGAACACGGGCCCAGGACGGTTGAGGCCGTTGGACGACGTCGTGTCCGCGCGCCAGCTCGTTGGCGTGCCGGTCTAGCGCGTCGTGATTCGCGCATCGGGGGTCCACGCCGGCGCGTTGGCCGCGTGGCGAAGGCCACGCGCCGCGGCACGCTTCGGGCGGCGCCTCACTCAGCGCGCGGTGGCTAGCGAGCTTCCAGGGCCTCGAGCAGCTTCTTGCGGGCGTTGCTGGCGGCCAGGGCCACGCTGGCTTCGGTGGCGCCTTCCGAACTCAGGATGTAGATCCCTGGGATGGGCACCGGTGTGCCGTCGCCGAGGACGCAGCCCTGGGGAGTGCCGGTCGCGACACCGCCCTGGTCTTCGAACTGGGCGTCGAGGAAGAAGTAGGCGTGGGGGCGACGGATGAGCACCCGCACGAAGCCTTCGCTCGCCCGAACCACGTCCGGGTCATTCAGTGTGGTCGAGAGTGCACCACTCTCGAAGCGGGTGGTCGGTCATCATGTCTCTGCACCCGAGAGGCCGACGAAGACCTTCTTCTTCCTGGCACGGGCCTCCGCGAGCGCCTGGGGCAGCTGCCCCAGGCCCGAGTACTGCCAGGCGAGCCGAGGGCTGCTCGCCGCAGCCTGTTCCAGCTCACCGAAGGTCACGGAGGTTTGGCGCTCCGAGGCACTTCCGGGGCGCTTGAAGACCAGCGTCACCTTGTCGCCTGGCTTCGACACGAGCAGGAAGTCGGCGATGTCGTCGGCGCTGTAGAGGTCGTTGCCAGCGAGGCGCAGGAGCACGTCGTCGACCGCGAGCCCCGCCTGGGCCGCCGCACTCCCCGGTGCGACCTGGGTCACGACTCGCCCGAGCAGGCGCACGTTGTTGGTCAGGCCGAGGGACTCCGCCACTTCAGCGGACGGAACCCCCGTGGTCACCCCCAGGGTGGCGCTGCGCTGCTTCTCGGCCTTCATTCTCTGGATCCGCTCGAGGAAGGGCTGGGGCTCTTCGAAGGCCCTGAGTCGGTCGACGATCCCGCCGCCGGCGTCCACGAAGAAGACGTCTGGAATCGAGCTGACGCCGTAGGCCTTGGCGAGCTCGGGATGCTCGTCGAGGTTGACGAGGATGACCGCGACGCCGTCGAGCTCCGCGAGCACCGCGGGGTCGGCGAGCGTCTGCTCCTTGAGCTGAACGCAGGGAGCGCACCAGGTCGCCCAGAAGTCGATCAGGATGGGCGTGCCCGCTGCCCGCGCGGCGCGGAAGGGCTCAGCGAAGGCCTCGGGTGCATCCCCGAGGAGGGGAGCGGGGAAGGGGCTGAAGCCCTTCGGACTCTCGGCTTCCTGCACGGGCACTTCCGTGACGCGGTACTCGAGCGCGGCGATGACAGCGGCCAGCTTCTCGGGGCTGGTCATGTGCGCGTCATACGTGATGGTGACCACATCGCTGCTGTAGTCCCACGAGATGTCCTGCGTTGAGTGAGTCCCCTCCAGGGCCTCGGTGACCTTGTCAGGTCACCCGACTCACGTGGCCCCCGAACGGGCCTTCTTCATCCCCGCGACGCGGAAGGCCACCCGCGCGAGTTCGGTGGGGGAGGCTACGGGCTCTTCGTCCGGGGAGAAGGTGCTGCTAGAGCTAGACGCCTGCGCGTCGCGCACCCACCCGGGCAAGGCCGCAGCGGCCGCGATCAACAACGGTATCCACAGGAGTAAGTGTCTCAGGCTCATGGGGTTCCATAGCGCTCGGGCCAAGGTGCTGTGCCTACTCGTTGTACGGCATGCACCATGGTTCAGGGTTCGCTCCGAAGTCGGCTTTCTCTGCAAGAACGCGTTCTGCGCGCAGTTCTAGCGCTTTCGGCCGCTGGCTCTGGACGCCTGTTCATCGAGCCGTGCCACGGCTTCGCAGCAACCCTTGGCGCGTGGCTTTTGGCACCAGGTCAGCGTCTCGCGCAGCACGCCTCGAACCCGCCGCAGGCGAGTCAGTTCACCCTCGATGGCCTCGAGTCGAGCGCCCACGAGCTCCTGGACCTCCGCGCAGGGCTCACCATGGCCATCGCGCAGCTCGAGCAATTTCGAGGTGTCCTCGAGCGTGAAGCCACTCGCCTGGGCGGAGCGGATGAAGCGCAGTCTGTGCAGCGCAGCGGGTCCATACAGCCGGTACCTGGACGCCGATCGCTTCTCGGCGTCGAGCAACCCCCTGCCCTCGTAGTAACGCACCGTGGAGATGGGCACCGCCGCCTCCTTGGCGAGCTGCCCGATGGTGAGCATTCCCTGCATGCCTGCAACCTAGCATGAACCCAGAACCCGGGTGAAGAGTATGGAGTTGAGGGG
>JAJFFA010000277.1 GCA_021776885.1 Planctomycetota bacterium | reverse complement strand
CGACGGTCCAGAGCCGCACGCGCCGCGGCCTGCAGCGCGTGCGCACGCAGCTCGAGCGCCGCGCGCCGCGGGAAGGGCGCTGGGACGACACGCTCGCCCTGGCCGCCGGGCTGCCGCGCCCGCGCGAGGTCGCAGCCGCTTCCACCTTCGCCAAGACCCTGGGAGCTCTCACGATGAAGACCACGCACTGGATCGCCGCGGCCTGCGCGCTGCTCGCATGGACGGCCGCCCTGTCGGTGGGCCTGGCCGTCGGCCGCTCGAGCCCTGGACCGGACGCGCGGAGCGAGGGTGCTCCGCGCTCGCTGCCGGCGCTCGCACACGCCGCCCTGGGCGAGCAGGCCCCGCCGGCCATCGCGCGGGAGTCCGACGAGCGCCGTGCCGAGCCGAGCCCCTCGGCCGCCGCCGCGCAGCCCGCGCCCGCGCTCACCGTGCTCGTGATCGACGCCCAGGGCCGCCCGCTCGAGGGGGCCGAGCGGCTCGGCGGCGCCAGCTCGGGAGACCTGCGCGTCGTCGCCCGGAGCGACCGCGAAGGCCGCGCGCGCCTCGAGCTCACCCCTGACCTGCGCCTCTTCAGCGCCCGGGCCGCAGGCTGGGCGCCTGCGCC
Organism: Planctomycetota bacterium; assembly: GCA_021776885.1. Taxonomy (GTDB): domain Bacteria; phylum Planctomycetota; class UBA1135; order UBA1135; genus JAJFFA01. Next base: position 4,882 of record JAJFFA010000277.1, on the reverse strand, counting down.
GATCTACGAACGGCCCCAGCCGCGGCCCCAGCCCCAGCCCGCGTCCGAGGCCGAGCCCGCGTCCGAGGCCGAGCTCGTGTTGCAGCTCCCGCTGCGCGGCGTCTCGCTCACGGTCGACGTGCGCGATCCTCTGGGCGCCCCCCTGCCCGGTGCGCGGGTCTTCGCCGGTCGCGGCGAGGAGGTCGACTACCGCCTGCCGGACGGCACCCTCGCGCGCACGGCGCCGGGCTGCGCCGCGACGACCGACGAGCTGGGCAGGGCGCGCTTCCCGGGCCTGATGCCCGGCTGGTTGCGGGTCACGGTCGAGGACGAACGCTACGCCGTCTCCAGCACCTTCACGACCCTCGAACCGGGTCGCGCCGACGAGCGCCTCGAGATCGAGCTCCAGCACGGCCTCAGCGTCACGGGCCGCGTGTCCGACGAGGACGGCCACCCGATCGCCGGCGCCCGCGTCGAGCGCAGCTCCACGGGCCGCGGCGTGACCAGCGCCGCGGACGGCTCCTTCCGCATGGGCCCCGTCGCCGCCGGCAAGCTGGAGGCCGTCGGCCCCCAGGGGCGGCGCGCCGAGCAGCGCGTGTCCGGCGCGCCGGGCACCGTCCTGCGCTGGGACCCGGTCCTGCCCTCGCAGCCCGCCGTGCGCGGCACCCTCGTCGACGAGCACGGCCGCCCCCACGCGGGCTGGTGGGTCCACGCCCACTTCGACACCTGGCCCGGCTGGCGCCGGGGCACGCGCACGGACGCCCAGGGCCGCTTCGTGATCTACGCTCCGCCCGCCGGCCGCCTGCGCGTCGAGGTGCGCGCAGAGGAGCACGCACCCTTGCCCCTGCTGACACGCGAAGGGATCCAGGCGGGCCCCTCGGACTTGCGGCTAGAAGTCTCTGCAACTCCCTGGGGCCGCCTGACGGGCCAGCTCGACGCCGCGCGCCCTTCCACGCCTTCCGATCTGCCCCTCTTCCTGCGCCATCGGACGACCCCGACCCGCGCACGCCTGACCGGCGGCCCGGGCCGCGCCATCGCCCTCGACACCCACGCCCGCTTCGACCTCGACGACGTCCCCGCCGGCAGCTACGAGCTGGTCCTCGAGGGCCCGCCCTTCGGCTGGTCGTGCCTGGCCCGCTTCGAAGTGCTCACGGCGGAAACGACGCACCTCGGCCCGCTGCCGCTGCCCACCCCCGGCACCCTGCGCACGCGCTCGTGGTGGGGCGGCGCGGAGCCCCAGGGCGACGCCAGCTACCTGCTCGAGCGCCGCGCGGAGCGGGTCACGGTCCATGCCTTCCGCGGCGCCTTCCCTGCGCAGCTCGAGCTGGCGCCCGGCCACTACACGCTCCAGACGGAGCTCACCCCGGGTCCCCAGCGCGAGCTCGAGTTCGAGATCCGCCCCGGCCAGGTGACGGCGATCGACCTCGACCTGGCCGTGACCTGCACCCAGCGCATCCGCGTGGGCTACGCCTCGGGACGCGCCCCGCTCGGAACCGTCGCCCTCTACGTGCGCCAGCTCGAGGAGGACCTCGAGGTCGTCGCCACCCAGCTCGGCGAGCCCGGGCCGAACGCCTGGGCGCTCGACCTCGAGCTGGCCTCGGGCCGCTTCGAGTTCGTCGCCCGCGACGCGTCGGGCCTCGAGGCTCGCGTCATCGAGAACCTGCACACCTCACGGCCGGGCCACGAGATCCTCGTGACGCTGAACGACGTCTGAATCTACTTCCGCTGCAGCTCGACGATCACCTCCGCCGTCTCGCCCGCGCGCACAGTGACGAGCCGGGGCGGGATCGGGTGGAAGCGGTCCTGGGTGAGGGCCTCGAACTCGATCTCGTAGGCCCCGGGCGCACTCACCTCCGCGACCCGCTCTCCCGTGCGGCCCCGGCAGTGCCCCCCGTGGTCGACCGCGCGCACGCTCTCGAGCGTTCCGTAGTGCATCCATTCCCAGATCCCGTCCGAGAGCTGCGGGGCGGCCCCGTCGATGCGGAACTCGAAGCGGATGAGGCAGGCGGGCGGGAGCTCGAAGCGTACCGACTGGAGCCCGGGGACCAGCTCGAGATCCTTCCCAGTGCCGCCGTAGCCCAGCCTGCCTTGGCCCCTGGGCCACATCGAAATTGCGCCCGGCGCGGTCCAGAAGCGGAAGCGGCCCGGCTCCTCGGTGTCGGCCCTGGCCCGGTCGTGCTGCACCTGACCCGGGAGCATACTCTCGCGGCGGTAGTGGAATTCGTCGAGCGGGACCCGCTTGCCGCTCTGCCCGTCGACGGTCTCGACGAGCACTTCGGCCAGCTCCGGGAGCACGAGCTGCACGTCCTCGAGTCCGCGGGCCGGGAGCTCGATCATCCAGACCTTCAGGAACGGCAAGAGCTGAACCCGGTACATGCCGACCGGAAGGTCCTGCGCGCGGAACGACCAGGACGGGAGTGCGCCAGATGCGCGCGGCAGGTCGGTCAGCGCGAACTCGACGTCGGGCTTGCGCCACTCCTGGGTGGGTTGGAAATAGAGCTGTAGGCGGACCTTCTCCAGGCCGCCGAAGGTCGGGAGTGAGACTGTGCCGCCGAGGGTCGCGCGCTCCGGGCTGCTGGGTGGGTCGGCCAGCGTCAGCACCATCGCGCGGGTTTCGCCGGCGACCAGAGCGAGGGCCCCGGCGAACTCCTCGCGCGCGAGCACGGGCCGCTTCGTCCACGACCCGCCGCCTAGCTCGACCGTGACGCGGTACCCGCCCGGTTTCAGGCCATCGAGCCGCAGCCCTTCGGTCTCGAGTGTCTCGTCGAGCGGTTCGTAGTGGACCCACTGATGGCCACCGTCCTTCTGGTTCCGGTAGACGCAGAGCATGGGTTTCGTCTCGAGTGCTCGGTAGCGCTCGAGCTGAACGTTCGCGAGCCGCACGTCGATCGCGGAGCCCGGCGTCAGCAAGAGCTCGCGCTCGTCGCTCTCCGAGAAGTCGAGCACGATCGAGCCCCAGGCGTAGCCGGGCGCACGCGCGGAGGCGATGAAGCCGAAATAGCGCCGCGTGGCGTACGCGAGCTTCACGAGCCGAGGCGACTCGCCCGCTGCTGGGCGCACCGCCAGGTGGGCGACCGAGGCCTCCGGCTCGTCCGCATCGCGCCCGCCCATCAGCGCGATGGGCGATCTCAGGCCGTCGCCGAACAAGGTGCTCAGGCTGTTCCGCCCCCACATTGAAGTACTCGCGCCCGGACTGAAGCGCAGCTCGATGTCCTCGAGCTGCGCCCGCGTGTTCGCGTCGCGCACGGCCAGCGTGAACTCCGGCCAGAACTCTGGCCGTACGAACTGCACCCGAACCTCGTAGACGGTCTTGCCATTCGTCGGCTCCACGTCGCGGGCGAGCGAAACCCGGGTCTTCTCGGACAGGTGCTGCGGATGGTCGACCTCGACCTCCAGCTCGTCGACGTTCAGGCCTTCGTGTCGCTCGACAGCAGCAAGGTACGGGTCCAGGTCGAAGTCGCTCGTCAATCCCCGGCACGGCCACGAGTCCCGGACCTTCGCGCTCCTCTCCCTGGCCTGGTCGAAGGCAGTCACCGTGACCTGCGCCATCCCGGCGCTGTCTTCGGTGATCCCCTCGAGGACCAGGCGCAGCACGTTCGTTCCACGGGTCGCAGCCACGCCGGCGGGAGGCTCCTCACGGGCCGTGCTCCGCCGTACGTCCTCCGTGGCCGGGTCTTCGGGCGCGGACAGGAGTTCGGCGTCGATGGGCTCCTGGAGCTCCACGTCGGCCGCCGGTGGCGCGAGCGTGGCCCTGCGCGGTGACTCGGCCGGCGCTGTTCGTGTCACGAGGTAGACACCGGCCAGCGCCACGAGGACCGCGGCGGACACCTTCATCTTCGTTCCCATGGCCATCCCTCCGATCATTCAATGTGCCGCTCACGACACGGCTGCCGACGGTTCAGGAAGCGCCGTGACCGCGGACATCCAGGGGGCAGGGTCGCCGCCGAAGCACTTGTCGAACGCCTGTGTTCCGGTCGTCTAGCGTGCTTGCGTCGAACGTGCTCCGCGGGCGCAGGAAGGCTACTCGATTCGCGTCGCGCTGAACTCGGCGCCCTGAACGAAGAGCAGCCGGTCGACCAGGCCCGACCCGTTGCGCAGGAAGCGGACGTCGGCGTTCGCGGACGTGAGGAAGAACTCGGTCGGCGACGAGGCGAGGAGCTCGTGGCGCTGCTGTCCTTCCGTCGACCGAAGAAACAGCTGCGCCTCCTCGCGCGTGATCGTGAAGACGAGTTCGGGCCGGAGCTCGTAGCGCCCGACGTAGGCCTCGAGCACCCTTGCCTCGACGGAGACGGCGACTCGCTTCGGAGGCACCCACACGTCCTCGCCCCGCAGCAGCGCGACGGCGTAGCGCGCGAGGTCGTCCAGCGCACCGGAGTTCGACATCACGTAGACCCCCACCCTGGCCTCCAGGTCGCCCAGCATGTGCGTCCGGAAGCCGTCCACGCCGCCGCCGTGGGAGATCAGGTTGCGCGCGTCCGGGTCCGTGCCCCAGCCGAGGGCGTAGTCGAAGAACTGCGGCCGGTGCGCCTCGGTGCTGCTCTCCGCGCTGAGGATGCGCGCGCCCTGGAAGACGCCGCCGTTCAGGTGCGCGCAGAGGAAGCGGGCCATGTCCTCGGCGGTCAGGTAGATGTCGCCAGCGGGGTAGACGTCGAAGAAGGTCTGCGCTACGGGCCGCGGGCCCGCGGGGGAGGGCACGTAGGGCAGAGCCAGGCGCTCCACCATCTCGGGCGTGGGGTGGACCGGCCCGGGTGTCTCGATCCCGAGCGGCGCGAGCACGTGCTCGACGATGTACTCCTCGAAGTCCTGGCCGCTGATCCGCTCGACCAGGTAGCCCGCGATCCCGAAGCCGTAGTTGTTGTACTCGTAGCGCTCCTCGGGCGCGCGGACCGCGCGCACGGCACCG
>JAJFFA010000276.1 GCA_021776885.1 Planctomycetota bacterium | reverse complement strand
GGGGGGCCCCCCCCCCGGCTGGGGCTTGCGGCGGGGGGGGGGGGCGGTGCCGCCCCCCCGCCCTTCTTCGTAGGATGCGCCTCCATGCGCATTGCCACCTGGAACGTCAACTCGATCCGCGCCCGCCTCCCGAAGCTCCTGCCCTGGCTCGAGCAGGAGCGTCCCGACGTCGTCTGCGTTCAGGAGACGAAGGTCAAGGACGAGCTCTTCCCGCGCGAGCCCCTGGAGGACCTGGGCTACTCCCTCGCCGTCTCGGGTCAGAAGACCTACAACGGCGTCGCGATCCTCTCGCGGGTGGGGATCGAGGACGTCGTCTGCGGGCTGCCCGGGGACGACGAGAAGCGCCTGATCGGGGCCATCGTGGGGGGGGACCTGATGCTCCTGAACCTCTACGTCGTCAACGGCATGAAGGTCGGCAGCGAGAAGTACGCCCACAAGCTGGACTGGCTGGGGCGCCTCGCGGACTTCGTCGGCGAGCGCTACGACATGGCCGAGAAGGTGGTCCTGTGCGGCGACTTCAACGTCACCTTCGACGACCGCGACGTGCATGACCCCGAGGCCTGGCGCGAGCGAATCCTGTGCTCCACGCCCGAGCGCGAGGCCCTGGGCAAGGTCATGGACACGGGCCTGGTCGACGCTTTCCGCCACTTCCACGAGGAGGCCGGGCACTACACCTGGTGGGACTTCCGTACGCGCGGCTTCCAGCGCGATCGTGGCCTGCGCATCGATCATTTCCTGATGTCGCCGCCCGCCCTGGAGGCCTGCTCGGGGATCGAGGTCGCACGCGCGCTGCGCGAGTCGCCGCAGCCCTCGGACCACGCGCCGGTGGTGGCGACGCTGTCGTAATGCCTACTCGACGACTTCGTTCAGGGCCTGGCGTAGCGCGGCGAGGGTTACGGGTTTGGCCAGCACGCGGGTCACGCCAACGAGCTCGCCGGAGTCCAGGTCGAGATCGCTGCCCCAACCCGTGAGCAGCAGCACGGGTAGCCCAGGGTGCGTGGTGCTGATCTCGCGCGCCAGGCCGGCGCCCGTGATCTCGGGCATGCCGAAGTCGGTCAGGACGACGTCGAAGGTCTCGCGGCCGAGCAGGTCGAGGGCGCGCCAGCCGTCCGTCACGGCGAAGGCCGAGTGACCCAGGGCCTTGAGCAGGCCGACGACCGTGTCGAGGACCGGGCCGTCGTCGTCGACGACGAGCACCTTCAGGGTGCGTCGGACTTCCAGCGGCTGCGCGGGTTCCGGAGAGCTGGAGCTCTCGGCGGCGGGAAGCGCGAGGGTAAAGGTGCTGCCCTCTCCGGGGGTCGACTCGACGTCGATCTCCCCGCTCAGGCGCTGCACGATGCTCCAGCAGGTCGACAGCCCGAAGCCCGAGCCGCGCACCCCCTTGGTGCTGAAGAAGGGCTGAAAAATCTGTGCCCGGGTCGCCTCGTTCATGCCGACGCCCTCGTCCTGCACGCTGACCAGCACGCGCTCCCCAAGCTGTCGCGCGCGTAGCACGATCTTGCCACTGGTCTGCATCGCGTCCACCGCGTTGAAGATCAGGTTGGTCAGGACCTCACGCAGCTCGGAGGCGGAGGCCAGGATCAGCGGGGACCCCTCCAGGTCGGTCTCGATACGAATGCTGACGCCGCGGCGCAGGGCCTCGTCGTTCCACTTGTGGCGCGTGAAGTGGGACATCTCCTCGAGTACGCCGCGCACGTCCAGGGGCTCGGGCTGGTCCGGGGTGGAAGAGCCGCGCACCGACGACTGCAGGCGGCGCACCGTGTTGGCCGCGTCCAGGGCGCAGGTGCGGATCGTCGCCAGCTGGGCGATGACGTCCGTGGCAAGGTCCGTGCGAGTCAGGAGCACATCGCAGGCGCCGAGGGCGACGAAGAGCGCATTGTTGAAGTCGTGCGCGATGGCCGCAGCCATCTCGCCCAGGGCCGCCAGGCGCTCGCTCTGGATCATGTACTCCTGGGCGGCGCGCATCTCCTCGACGGTGCCGTTCAGCCACTCGATCAGCTCCAGGTTGTTGAGTGCCGTGGCCACCTGATCCGCAAACAAGCTCAAGAGCTCGAGGTCGCGCTCCGTGAACGGCTCGGGCTCGCCGCGCTGGTCGAACTGCAGGGCGCCGATGACCCGATCCCCGACGAGCAGCGGAGCGCACATGACCGACGTGATCTTCAGCGTGCGGATGCTCTGACGACTCTGCAGCCCTGGCTGGTCGGCAGTGTCGTCGATGATCAGCGCCTCCCTTGTCGTGCGCACCTGCTCCAGGATCGTGTTGCTGACCAGCCCGCTGGGCGCGTGCCCGTCGACGTCGTCTCCGAGGCTCGACCCGTTCGAGGAGATGACCCTCGGGCTGCCGTCCTCCTCGAACAGGATCACGAAGTTGTTGTCTGCGTCGAAGAGCTCACGCAGGCGCTCACCGACGTACTCGAGGAGCTCCGAGCGCACGTGGATGCGGTTCATCGCGCGCGAGATATCGAGCAGCCTTCCGAGCTGCCGAGCCGGGAGGCCGGGGGCGGCCGACTCGCTCGGGCTGCGGCCCTCGAGCCAGCGCGTACAGGCCTCCTCGATCCGAACCAAGGTCTCGAGGCCGGGTCGCGCGACGCGCGGCCGCGGCGGGATGATGTCACCCGGGAGCGTGTCGAGGCCGGGCTCGCTGTCGGGATGCGTTCCTTGGTCGCTCATGGCCGATTCCCGTGACGAATGTGGGTAGGGTCGAGGGCTCGCGCTCGACGCGGCGCCGAGAGGTAGGCGGAGGCCAGTTTGTCGTCCGACAGCTCGAGAGCTGTGGTGCGGATAACCTGTACGCAGCGCCGTAGCCAGGCCACGCAGCGGCGCTCGCTGCCGCCGGCTGCGTGCAGGGCGGCGAGCTCGGAGTAGGTACGCCAGAGTAGCTCGGGGGAGGCGAATCGGGCCGCGTGGTCGAGGGCTCGATTCAGGTGGAACGAGCTCCTGTCCAGGTCGCCCTCCTGGCGCTCGATCATGGCACTCAGCCAGTGGGCCTGCCCGACGAACTTGGGCTGGCCGGTTCGCTGCGCGAGCTTCAAGGCCTCAGCTGTCAGGTCGCGTGCACCGGGCTCATGGCGCTCGCTGCGGCGCTCGGCGTCGAGCAGCAAGCACTCGATCAAGAGCTGCGGCTGCTGGGCTGCGCGCAGGAGATCGATCGCGGCCCCCATCGCTTGTGCGGCAGCGCGCTGGGCCTCGCGGGGCGGTTCGACCTGGTCGAGCAGGCGCGCCTCGGACAGCTGGGCCAGGACCCGCGCCTGCTGGACGCGATCACCCAGCTCGCGCGCGAGCTCGAGGTTGTCTGCCAGGGTCGTGCACGCGCTGGCGTACAGACCGAGGACGCGCTCGGCATCGGAGCGGGCGTGCAGGGCGCCGGCCAGGGCGATCCGGTCGCGGCGCTGCCGCGCGAGTCGGGCGGCGGTGCACGCCTCGGACAGGGCGCTGGCGTGGGCGCCCTTCTCGATCCAGGCGCGGCTGGCCGCGACGTGCGCCTGGATCCTGCCGGAGGTGTCGCCCACGGAGTCGGACAGATGCCGGGCCCGCTCGAAGTGCTGGATGGCCGGGGCGAAGTCGCCGCGGCAGAGATCGGCGTAGCCCAGGTTGAGGTTGCCGGTCACGAGCCCGGTGACGTTTCCGATGCGCTCCTTCAGCTCGAGTGAGCGCTCGAAGAGCTCGCGTGCCTCGTCGAGGCGGCCGGCCTCCGAGGCCAGGTTCCCGAGGTTCGTCAGGGAGCGCGAGCAGCCGTCCAGATCCTCGGCCACGCGCCGAATTCCCAGGGCGCGGCGATGGAACTCTTCGGCCTCGGCCAGCTTGCCGGCCATGCGCGACAGGATCCCCAGGTTGTTCCAGACATTGGCCAGGGCCGGATGGTCGCGGCGCGCGCCCGGCATGTCGGTCGCGCGCAGGAGGGTCGCGCGGGCCTCGTCGGGGTGCCCGAGCTGCGCCTGGACCTGGCCCAGGACCTCTTCGATGCGCACGCGCAGCTCGAAGGGCGCCCCCTCCGTCGTGAGTCGTCGGGCATGCTCCAGCTCGGTCCGTGCGCGCTCGAGCCCGCCCGATGCGGTGTGGGCCACGGCGAGCTTGGTGCGCAGACGTGCCTCGTCGGTCGGGGCGCCGTCGGACTCGCGCAGGAGCTCGAGTGCGCGCTCGAAGACCGCACGCGCACGGCGTGCCTCGCCCTCGAGGAAGAGCGCGTCGGCCCAGGCTTCCTGCAGCTGCGAGGCGGTCTCGATCTGTGCGCCGCGCCGCGTCGTGAGCAGCACCTCGACCAGGGCCCGTGCGCTGCGCGCGTCCTTGTGCTCGAGCTGTGCGGCGATCGCGGGCAGTCCGTGGCGAAAGGCGCGCTCCTCGTCACCCGCGGCCAGGTAGTGATGGGCGCGCTCGGTGTGTTCGCTCCTGGCGCCCGCGCCGGAGTCCGCCCAGGCATCTCCGGCGCGCGCCTCGAGTCGCTTGCGCTCGAGGGTGGAGGGATGCTCGAGGCACAGCCAGCGCAGCAGCGCAGAGTCCAGGCGCAGCCCGTCGTCGGCCTTGCGAACCACGCCAGACTCGATCAGCGCATCGAGGTGGAGCTGGTCCGGCGCGCTCAGCAGCCGAGCCACGACGGTGGGCGGCGTCGGTGGATGCAGCACGGCGACCAGCACCAGGACCCGGCGCTGCTCCGGCTCCAGTGTGTCGAACCAGGCGCGCGTCGCGTCCTCGACACACGCCGGTGCAGAGCCGCGGATGCATGCATCCAGACGCGGACCGGGAGCCGGTGCCTCAAGCCGCGTCGCCGCTCGAGCGGCGCGGGTCAGGTAGCCGGGATGCTTGGCGCAGCAGGCGACGATGCGCTCGGACGTGTCGCTGCGTGCCATGTGTCCGAAGAGCGATGCGACCAGCAAGCGCGCCTGGTCGTCCTCCAGGGGCGCCAGCTCGAGGGGCGCGGCCAGCTGCGGCCCGTGGGTCGTGCTGTAGACCAGGAGCGCATGGCTGGAGCGAGCGATCGGCTCCAGAAAGGCCGCGGACGCCCCCAGCAGGTCGGCGTCGTCGACCACGAGCAGCGCGCCCTGCCCCTCGACCGCGACCAGCCAGTCCTGGGGCGAGGCTTCGGCTTCGAGCAGCGCCTGGCGTCGCGGGGCGTCCAGGGCCGCCGGTCCCAGCGCGCCGTCGACACGGTAGACGCTGCGCCCTTCCAGGGTGGCGCGCAGAGCGCACTCGGCCAGGAGCCGCGACTTGCCGCTCCCGGGGCCACCGCGCAGGGCGAAGGGCCCGCGGCGGGTGCCGGCCAGCGCCGCATCGAAGGCCTCCAGCACGTGCTCCTGCCCGACCAGCTCGGGCTCGACCCGCGTGGCGCCCTCGTCGAGTTGCTGCGTGCTCGGCTGGAAGTCGATCAGGACGTGGTCGGCGCTCTGATAGCGCTTCTCCGCGTCGGGTTCGTGCAGACGCCGGATGACCTGCTTGAGGGCACCGCTGGCGCTCGGAAAACAGTCGCTGAAGGTCGCGCCCAGGGAGAACAGATCGCTGGACGGGGTCGGAGGCTCACCTTCCAGGACGGAGGGCGCAGCGAAGCGCGGGGTACCGCGGATCTCGCCCCGTGGACCGTCGCCGACGCGACCGGCCAGGCCCAGGTCCACGATGCGCAGGCGAACGTCCTCGGCGACACGCTCGATCAACAGGTTGGCCGGGGTCAGGTCCCCGTGCACCAGGTCTCGAGCTTCCAGGTACGCCATCACCCGACAGGCCTGGATCAGGAGTGACTTGGCCTGGCGCTGCGTCAGGCTCGGGGCCACCTCCTCGAGGGTCGCGGCGTCGAAGAACTCGCGCGTCAGGTACTCGTGCCCGCTCGTCAGCTGACCGAGGTCGAAGCTGCGCGGGAGGCACGGATGGCCGAGACGCCCGAGCAGGGCGAACTCGGAACGCAGGACGGGTCCGACGGACGCTGCGATCTTGAGCGCCACCTCGCGCCGGTGAACCGGGTCGTGGGCCAGCCACACTTCGCCTTCACTGCCGCGACCGAGGCAGCGGTGCAGCAGATAGCGGTCTGCGATCGTGTGGCCGGCGTCGGCCGTTGTGTGGGGAGGAGTCAATGGGATGGGCCGGGAACCCATGATAGGTTCCCGGCCCAGTGAGCGCGACGCGCGTCTCTTCGCCAGCGCCCGCCCCGTGCGGGCGGATCCAGAACGCGCGTGTCAGCGCGTGCCGTCGCTGACGGTGTTGTCGCTTCCCGTGACCTTGACAATGTTCGCGGCCGCGGCCCCCGTCACCGAGTTTCCAGATCCGGAAACCGAGAACCGGCTGTCGGGCGCGAGGTGCGTGCCCTCGAGCGTGTTCGACGAACCGGAGACACTGACCCCCTCGGCGTTGTTCGTGCCCAGGGACCAGGCCAGAAGGTCGTCGGTGTGCGCGCTGAAGCTGCAGGTCGAACCCGCGAAGTCGACGCCTTCCTCGGCCACCAGCGTCACGTCGGCGACGATGGAGTTGCTGCCGATGGTGATGCTACCGGCACAGTAGATGACCCCCTCGCTGACCGGCGCACCGGCGAGGGTCTTCATCGAACCGCTGATGGGGTCGGTGACGATGGTGATGTCCGTGGAGAAGTAGTTCCCCGAGGCCGTGGCCAGGGTGAAGTAGTCGAGCATCGAACGCGGCGCAACGCGCAGAGCGTGGTCGGCCTCCTGGAGCCGCTGGCCGAGGGTGTGGTTCGAGACGTTGATCACCTCGTCTGTGGCGTAGCGCGCGCCATCCTCGATCGTGTAGGTGTCTCCACCCAGGCGGAAGCGCCCACCGGACTTGACCACGCCATAGAACGTGTTGTCCGCCCCGAGCAGGTTCGTCGAGAGGGTGCCGCTGGAGTCGCTATGCGTCACGGCACCGAGCCACAGCTTGACCTCGATCGGACTCCCCATCTGGGCCTGACGCGCCGCGTACTGCGCCGCGTTGTAGCAGTACATCGTTCCGTAGGTGACCCCCTGGCTCTGGGCGTCGTAGCCCTTGAGGATGCCGTCGGTGCCCATGCGCGCGGTCGGCGCGGGGATCGTCGTGTCGAAGATGGCGAGCTCGACAGCCACCAGCGCGCCGGAGGCGTAGTCCGAACCGATGCTCCCGCTCGAGGCCAGCACGGTCTCGGGCACCAGCGCCTTGGTCAGGCGCAAGAGCTCCTCACGGCGTGCTGCGTTGCCGCCCGCGTCGCTGGGCATGATGGCGTTCAGTACGTGGCCCGCGATGGTCACATCGAAGCAGTTCCACTCTTCGACCGGTTCCTGAACGGACGCGATCGCACTCTCGGTCGCGGTGGAAGCCGAGCCGGACAGAAAGAAGTCTTCCTGGGCCTGCTGGCCGTTCGCGCACGGAATCGCGAGCGAGAGCGCTGCGCCGAGGGCACACAGACGACCACCGGCGGAAGCCGGAAAATCTTTGACGAACATGGAGTCCCTCCTGGAGACCGAAACAAAGAAGGAACCCGTCGATTCCGAGCGGCGCGTCGATGCGCGCCGACTCAGGTCCAGCGCCGGCGGGGCGCCGTAAGACGGGTGGTTTCGGCCAAGGGGGCCATCCCTCGGTCAGTTGGCGAGAACCCCTCGACCAGCCTCAATCTAGACGGCTTTCGGGGAGTTGGGGAGATTTCAGCCAAGTTACGACCTGGCAACCCGCGCGCGCGCGCTCAGTTGTCCTTGGACGTGTTCGGCGCGGGCGGGTGCTGGTCGTGGGCCGCCAGCGCGAGCTCCGCCCGGCGCGCCGTATCGGTCTCCGCGAAGATCGGCTCGAGCACGGCCTGGGGGACTTCCATGCGCTGCGAGAGCAGGTCCGTCAGGAGTCCGATCGGCACGTCGTCCGGCAGGTTGAGGAAGGTGTCCATGCGCTCCAGGATCGCGCGGGTCAGGGGGGCGCGCAGACGTTCGACAGCGTCCGGGCTGGCCTCGGTCTCCGTCAGCTGCTCGAAGCGTGCCAGGCGGTAGGGCGTGTCGCTGTCGACCTCCTGGATGCGGACCCGGGTCAAGCCGAACAGCCACACCAGGAAGCGGCCGTCGTCGAGCTTCTCGTGGCGCGCGATCTCGCCCAGCCCGGCCACCGGCAGGACCTGCGGCGAGCCGGCCAGGTCGGCGCGCTCGTCCTCGACCACGGTCGACATGACCAGGCGCCCCGGGCCGTCCAGCGAGTCCTCGATCATCCTGCGATAGCGCGGCTCGAAGATGTGCAGAGGCATGAGCTGCCGCGGGTAGAGGAAGACCCCGGGCAGCGGGAACATCGGGACCGTGCCCCCTTCGCCTTCGAGCTCGGCAGGCGGCCAGGCGTCAGGAATCGGATCCATCGCGCTCCCTCGACCCGCTGAGGCTGCGCACGATGGTGGGCACGCTCCCGCCCTTGCCCATCAGCAGCGCGTGAACGACCTCGAGGGCCCGGGCATCAGCGAACCGGCGCCGCGAACGCAGGCTGTTGATCAGGTTCAGGACGTGGCGCCTGAGCATCGCGGTGTCCGTCGCCGGCTGGAACCACTCGGAGCGGTAGGGGAAGCCGTGGTCGGCCAGGTACGACAGGCAGTGGATCTCGTTCAGCACCCGCCCGCCGGCGAAGGGGTCGACGATCACGCGCTCGCCGCCGTCCGAGAGGCGCAGCAGGACATGCCCGGGGAAGGGCAGCAGCCCGGCACTCAGGCCGGCGCGGCGCGCGACCAGGGCGTAGAGGGCGCACAGCGTCAGGGGCATGCCCCGCCGGCGCACCAGGGCCTGGCCCAGGAAGATGTTGTCCGGGTGGTGGTAGTCCTCCGGGGCGCCGCTGATGCCGCGCTCCTCGGCCAGGTACTCGACCAGCTTCTGTGCACGCTCCAGCCCGGGTGCCTGGCCGCGCATGCGCTCGACGACCGCGTCCCCGTGTGCGTCGAGGGTGCGTACGGTCGGGGCGGGATCAGAGCCCGGCGAGCGCAGGCTCTCGAGCAGCAGCAGCCCGCGCTCGAGGTCGTGGGTCTCCAGGGCGGCGTACTTGATCAGGCGCCGGACGGCCCGTGAGCGGGCGCGCTCGAGCAGCAGCTGGCGCGCGCGGGAGCGCGTGGCCGGGGCTCCGGAGCGCGCGGCCTTGCGCAGGGCATGGTGGGAGCGCTTCCCCAGACGTAAGAGCTCTCCCCGCACCTGGGCCAAGACCCTGGGCGAGTCGTCCTTGAGGAGGTCGATCAGGGCCCTCAGACGGGGCTTCCAGGGGGCTTGCGAGGGCATTGGGGGGGGCCCGGGCAGCGGGGCCTGCTCCTCATTATGATTGCTTTCCCGTTCAGGGGACAGCTTCCCTGCGCCCATCTTGATCGCCCGCGGGGTCGACCCTATCCTGTTCGGCCTCTCTGGCCGTGGATCGGCCCGGGAGACCCCAATTAAGGAGGGGTTCCGCCGGCGATCCAGCGGGCCTTCCCCACCCGGGAGGTCCCCATTTCAGGTGCACGCGGCCAGGAGGCGCGGACGGATCATGGCTAGCTCGACTCGTGCCGCGACGCAGCCCCGCGTCGTGGTCACCCACGCTCTACGGACACCGATCGGACGCTTCATGGGCTCCTTCGCGGAGCTCTCGGCGGCCGATTTGGGGGTCTCCGTCGTGCGCGACCTGATCTCACGCGCCGGAATCACCGCCGACGGAGTCGACGAGGCCTACTTCGGCAACGGCCGGCAGGCCGGCGGGGGGCCCAACGTGGCCCGCCACATCGCCGTCCGCTCCGGCCTCTCCCAGGCCGTCCCCGCGACCACGATCAACATGGCCTGTGGATCGGGCCTCAAGGCCATCTCCCTGGCCGCCGACGCCATCCGCCTGGGGCGCGCCCGCTGCGTGCTGGCCGGGGGCACCGAGAGCATGAGCGGCCTGCCGTTCTT
>JAJFFA010000275.1 GCA_021776885.1 Planctomycetota bacterium | reverse complement strand
CGAGGCTGCCGGCGGCGTAGTCGTCCGCGAGGTCGCGCCAGGGCTCGGGGTGGAAGCTGCGGTCGACGAATGCGGACAGGCTCTGATCGATCGACACGAGCAGAGGGCCCGCGCGCTCGTCCACGCGGCTGTAGAGCAGGGTGCCGGCGACGGAGGCGAGCTCGCGCGCCAGGGCCCGGGCGTCGCCCTGGACCCGCCGCTGACCGGTCACCACCACGCCGATCTGGGAGGCGTCGCTGGCCTCGAGCTCGTCGCTCGAGAAGGCCGCCAGGAGCTCCTGGGTGCGGCGCTGCTTCTCCTCCTGGAGGCGTGCCAGGCGCGTGGCCTGCTCGCCGGCGCGGGCCAGGCTGTCCTGCATGCGGCGCAGCAGTTCGTCGCCCGAGACGACGCGCAGGCGTACGGGGGCCGACGGGCTCGTGTTCGGATCCGGCTCGCGGTTGTCGACGGCGAAGAGCTGCAGCACGAACTTCTGGCCGATCGCGGTGGAGCCGAGCTCGGGCAGGCCGGCGGCGGCAGCGCTGTCCGCGCCCTGCGGCTGGGCGGGCGGGAGGGCGGCGGCGCCGGTCACGTCATCCACCTCGAGGCGTGCCCGCGCGACCCTGGCCTTGCTGCGCGCGGCGGCGCCCAGGTCGGACTCGACGCCATCGACGGGGCGCGGCAGGGCCTGCAGAGCGAGCTCGCCCTCGGCCACCGCGGGCTCATCGTCGTTGGCCGTGGCGCGCGTGATGCGCCAGGTCAGGGAGGCCAAGCCGAAGTCGTCCTCGACGCGCACGCGCAGGGGCAGGGCGCCGCCGGGCACGACATCGATCTCGGCCCGGCCGGGGGACACGAGCAGGATCTCCGGGCGTCGATCGGGGGTGACCTGGATCCCGAAGAGGCCCGGGTCGGGGTTGGGCAGGCCGCTGCCGTCGATGAGCTCGAAGCGGTAGCGCAGGGAGCGCTCGGCGATGAGGTCGAAGCCCAGCCCGGCCCTCTCTTGCTCGGCCGCCAGCGGATCGGAGTCGGCAGCGTCTGCGCTGGACTCCGGCTGCGGGCGGGCGGGGAAGGCGCGCTCGTCGAGGGGGATCTCGCGGTCCTCCGGCAGGAGCCGCGCGACGCCCCGGGCGTCCTCCGGGTCCGGGAGCACGTGGACCGAGAGCAGCGAGCCCTCGAGCACCTCGACGTCCGCGTCGAAGACGGTGCGCGGCGTGAGGCCGGCGTAGGCGGGGGGCGTGACCTGGACGGCCAGGCCCGCGATGTCCGGCGGCTGCAGCACGATGACGGTGACCAGAGGCTGGCCGTCGTCATCGTCTCCACCCGTCACGCGGAACTCGAGGTCGTCCTGCACCGAGCGCAGCACCGTGCGGAACAGATCGGTGCCGCCGGCGGCCACCACCGCGGTGTGGCCGCTGGCAAAGGACAGGGTCACCTCGTCGGGTACGACGCCCTCGGCGCGCACCAGGACCGGGACATCGCTGCCGCGGGCCACGCGTACCTGGATCGCGTCGGGCTGGATGTCCACCTGGGAGCGTCCGGCGACCAGGGGGATCTCGACCGACAGGTGGGTGCGCTGGGGCCAGGGCACGTCGGCGCCGAACATGCGCGCGAAGAAGATCGAGGACAGGGACGGGTTGAGGGCCAGGACGGCCCCCGTGACCAGGACCGCGGCGCCTCCGGCCAGGGCGCGGCGGCGCGGCTGGACGCGGTCGATCACCGGCTCGAGGTCGACGTCGGTGCTGCGCGCCTCGGCGTCGCCCACCACGCGCGCCACCAGCTCGGCGCCGGGCTCGTCCCCGCGCGGGTAGACCCGGGGCAGCTCGACCGCGCTGACGAACAGCTCGCGCAGGTCGGGGTGGGCGCGCTCGATCAAGAGCGCCAGGCCCTCGCGACCCGGTACCCGGGCCAGCAGCCCGAACAGGACCTTGCTGCCCAGCCAGACAGGCAGGCCGAGCAGCACCAGCGTGTGCAGCAGGCGCACCGGGGCGGGGACGTGCAGCAGCCAGTCGGCCAGGAAGGCGAAGAGCAGCCAGGTAGCGCCGGCGAAGGCGATGGTGCCCAGGCCGAAGACCCACACCTGCCGCGTGAGGACGCCGCGGGCGCGCTCGAGCAGGGCGTCGAGCTTCGGGGAGCGGAGGTCGGAGGATTGGCTCACGGGGTCAGCGCTGGAAGATGGGCAGGAAGCAGTACGGGATCTCCAGGATCAGTACCGCAGTGGCGGTGCTGAACGCGGCGCCGGGGCCTTCGCTGTTGCGCCACGAGCCGTCGCTCTGCTGGGTGTCGATCAGGAAGGTGCGTAGGCGCGTGAAGTAGTTCTGCCAGTCGCGGCCACCCTGCGTGTACATGGCTTGCACGCCGTAGTAGTGGCCGTACCAGAAGAAGTAGTGGCCGCGGGAACCCCAGCGGCGGTTGAACGGGTCGATCTCGACGTTCAGGTAGTCGATGCCCTTGCGGATCAGCTCGTCCGAGTAGATGCCCAGGCCGTGCAGCGCGGTGACGCCGGCGGCGGTCAGGGGGAAGGACGAGCGCGAGTGGCTCTCCTTCTGGTAGTGGAACGTTCCGACCTCGTTCTGATAGGCGGGGTGTGAGAAGCCGCCGGAGCTGCTCGAGGTGACGGCGGACTCGACCACGTAGTTGGCGGCGCGGTCGATGGTCGACTTGGGCACGCGGATGCCGATGTTGCGCGCCGCGCGCAGTGCCAGGACCTGGCAGACGACGATCGACATGTCGGACTCGCGGGCCAGGGGCACGTAGCGCCAGCCGCCCTCGGAGTTCTGTGACTTGACGATGAAGTCGACGGACTTCTGCAGCTTGAGGCGCACGTCCTCGCGGTGCGTCATGCCGTAGATCTCGGCCAGGAAGAGGGTGGCGAAGGCGTGGCTGTACATGCGCGTACCCGAGTACGTGATGTAGCCGTCTTCCTGGACGCAGGAGAGCACGAAGTCGAGGGCGCGCTCGACGTTGTCGCCGTACTGGCCGCGGCCGGGCAGGTGGCCTCCGGCCAGGAAGGCCATGCCGGCCAGGGCAGTGACGCCCACGTGGCCCTTGTTCGTGGCGGTGGTCTTGTAGCTGTTGTTGAGCTTGAAGCCGATGGTGGCGGCCCAGCTCCCGTCGGAGGCCTGGGTGTCCGAGAGCCACAGCAGTCCGCGCTCGACGGCCTGCTCCTGCTCTACCGTGATCTCGACCAGGCCGCCGCGCAGGGCGTCCTGATCATCGCGGGCGGCACTGGCGGGGGCGACGACGAGAGCGCACGCCAGGGCGCACTTCGCGATCGGGCTCGAGGATCGGGTCATCGCA
The DNA here is from genome assembly GCA_021776885.1 of Planctomycetota bacterium. Classification (GTDB taxonomy): domain Bacteria; phylum Planctomycetota; class UBA1135; order UBA1135; genus JAJFFA01. The sequence goes on along the minus strand of JAJFFA010000275.1, from coordinate 1,580 downwards.
GGATCTCCATGCTCTGGTGTCCGCTCAAGATCAAGGCATCGCCCAGCGCGAACATGTGGATGCTGGGCTGCCGCGTGAGTGCGTCCGAGACGGAGCGCTTCTCGAGCCGCTTGCCGCTCGCGCGATCGAAGAAGAAGAGGTGCGTCTTCGCGTCCTCTGCACCGCGTCCGGGGCGCTCCTGCCAGGCGAGCGCGACGGTCGAGCGGGACAGCGCTGGGCGCGGCATGAGTACAGTCTGCAGGTCCTTCGAGGAGACCGATAGCTCGACCTCCCAGCGACGGCCGTAAGGGAGGTGTATCGCGCGCAGGGTCTTGCCGTCGTCGAGGGAGCGTTCACCCAGGACGAACACGTAGGGCGTCGAGAGAGCCGTGCGCTCGCGCTGGGGGATGCCGATGGGGTCCTCGCCCAGGCCGAGCTCGGCGATGGGCGTGGAGCTGGCCGAGCCGATGCTGGGGTGCAACTCGTAGATCGCACCGGCGCGGCGCTCGTCGTGACCGGACAGGGCGTCGAGCACGAGGTAGACGTGGTCTTCGTAGGTCAGCAGCCGCATGAGCTGCGTCCCGGCCAGGTGTCCCGACGCGAACTCGACCCGCCACGACTCACGCCCGGACTCGAGGTCGATGGCGAAGATGTGGTTGCGGCTGGGTTGCGTGCCCTGGATGAAGCGCGGCACGATCAGGCGCTCGTCCTGGATCCAGGCCGCGAGGGCGTCGCGATCGAAGATGCCTTGCTCCAGCTCGAAGCTGCTCTCGGGACTGCCGGTGAACAGCTCGAAGATCTCGCCGCGCTTGTACGGTTGCTGCGGCAAGAAGGCGACGCGGCCCTCGCCCAGCACCGGGAACGGGTTGAACTCGCGCCAGGGCACGACGTGGCGCCAGAGCTCGGTACCGGTAGAGGCCTCGAGTCCGACGAAGAGGCGCTCTTGCTTGCGGCCGGGCACCGCGTCGACTGCGACGACCAGCACGCCGTCCGCCGCGTGCACCGACTCGACCTCGCCCAGCTCCGCCGACCAGCTCCAGAGCACACCGCCCTGGCCCCGATCGGAGGTCAGTACACCGGTCATGGTCGCCAGGTGCAGGCGACCCGCGGTGCTGGCGAAGCGGCCGTCCCACTGGTGCGGGCGCTCGCGCACGATGATCGGCAGCTTCCAGAGCGGGCGGCCCGGATCGTTGTCGGCGAAGGCCAGGACCTGGGTCTGGCCCTGGATGCTGGAGTGGGCGAAGGCCAGGACGTGGGCCACGCCGGCCCTGCCGATGCCGGGCTCGACTTCGCCGAGCAGCCGGAACTGCCCCTCGTAGCGCGTCTCCTGCGTGCGCACGCCCAGGTCGAAGCTGGCCTCTTCCTCGGCGCTGGGGGGCGGCGGGTCGAGGGCCCAGCTGCGCGCCAGGTCCGTCAGGCTGCTGCCCTCGCGGCCCGCGAGGTCCGGTACGAAGCGCGCGTGGTGACGCACGAGGGAGCGCGAGAGTCCGGCGCGGAAGGCGTGGTTGCCCGCGCGCCCGACCACGTCAGCGAGCTGCACCAGGTGCAGGAGCTCCCGCGGGTCGGCGCCCTTCGCCTGCCAGTCGGCGCCCAGCTCGCCC
>JAJFFA010000274.1 GCA_021776885.1 Planctomycetota bacterium | reverse complement strand
CGTGCGCCTGCGCGCCAAGGTCGCGCGCCACTACCGCTACTTCGGCGCGCGGGCCGAGGGCCGCGTCGCCCGCGGCCTGGGCGACGTGTCCTTCGATCGCCTCTGCGAGCACGTGCCGCGCGAGGGGTGGGTGCTCGACCTGTTCAGCGGCCTGGGGCTGCGCGCCAACTGGCTGCGCGAGGCGCGCCCCTTGCTGCGCGTCCACGGTATCGAGGCGGAGGTGCTCGACGTGCGCCTGGCGCGCACCAGCGCCGCCGGCACCGAGCGCCTGTCCTTCCACGCGGGCGACCCCGAGCGCGTCGAGTGGCCGGCCGCCGACCTGGTGCTCTTGCCCCGCGACGCGGCGGCGGACGAGCCTGGGCTGCTGGCGCGCATCGAGCGCGAGCTGCCCGGCGTACCCGTTCTCGTCGTCAGCTCCGAGCGCGTCCGCGTCCAGGAGCAAGCATGAAGCGACTCCTCACCCTCGCCCTCGTCCTCTGCGCAGCCCCGGCCGCCGCAGCCCAGGTCCGCTTCGACGTCGTGTTCGACGAGGAGACCTTCGCCCGGGTCGAGCCCTACACGGGCCGGGTCTTTGTCGCCCTGAGCGAGGGAGCCGCCGAGCCGCGCATCGCGATCCACGACTGGTTCCAAGAGGCTCCGCTCTTCGCCCTGGACGTGCGCGGGGTCGAGGCGGGGGAGACCCTGGTCTTCGAGGCGGGCCGCGCGGGGCTGGTCGGTGACCCCGTCGCTCTGGATGACCTGCCGCCGGGCCGCTTCCGGGTCCAGGCCATCGTGCGCCTGGATCCGGACAGCCCGAGGGCCGGGCGCGGTGCCCTCGACATCGTCAGCGAGCCGGTAGCGTTCGTGTTGGCAGGCGGCGAGGCCGTGCGCATCGAGCTGCGCCTGACGCGGCGCGTCGGGAAGCCGCCCTTCGAGGAGACGCAGCGCATCAAGGAGCTCGAGATCGAGAGCGACGTCCTCTCCGCCTTCCATGGCCGGCCGCTGGGCTTGCGCGCCAGCGTGCGCCTGCCCCGCGCCTGGCACGACGAGCCGGAGCGGACCTGGCCCGTGATCTGGTTCGTGATGGGCTTCGGCCAGGACCACCGCGACGCGGCGCGCATGTTCTCCGCCGGGCTGGGTCCCGGATCGGACGAGCTCCTGATCGTCTTTCCCGACCCGACGTGTTTCCGCGGGCACAGCGCCTTCTACGACTCGCCGACCAACGGCCCCTACGGCCGGGCGCTGGTCGAGGAGCTGATCCCCGCGGTCGAGGAGGCCTTCCGCGCCAGCGGCTCGGCGCAACAGCGCTTCGTCACGGGGGGCAGCTCGGGCGGCTGGACGGCCCTGGCGCTACAGCTCACCTATCCGGACATCTTCGCGGCCTGCTACAGCCACGTCCCGGACCCGGTCGATTTCCGCGCCTGGATCGACGCCGACCTGTACGACCCCGAGACCAACGTCTACCAGCTCGAGGACGGCTCGCCGCGCCCGATGATCCGCTCGTCCGGCCAGGTCCTGGTCTGGATGAAGGAGTTCGTGGCGCGCGAGGACCTGCTCGGCCCCGGCGGCCAGATCGGCTCCCTCGAGGCGACCTTCAGCCCGCGCGCGGAGGACGGCTCGCCGCTCCCGATGTTCGACCGCGTGACGGGCGCCGTGCAGCCCGAGGTGGTCGAAGCCTGGCGCGCCCACGACCTCTCCCTCGTGCTGCAAGACAACTGGGAGAGCCTCGGACCCAAGCTCGAGGGCAAGCTCTTCGTCTGGGCTGGCGAGTTCGACAACTTCCACCTCGAGGGCCCGGTCGCCCTCCTGATCGACACCCTCGCCGACCTCGACAGCGACGCCGTGGTCGAAGTCGTCCCGGGCATGGCCCACACCCTGCACACCCCCGGCGTACAGGCGATGCTCGAACGCGCCCTGGCGAGCGGGCGCGACTGAGCTCCGCCATTACCGAGCGTACAAGAGCGTACGGAGCCATACGGGAGCGTACGCCCCGTACGCCATGGCTCCGTGCGCTAGTTCTTCTTCGCGTTCTCGTTCGGGGGGAGGCAGGCTTGGATGCGTTCGCGCGTTTCTTGCAGGAACGCCTCGCCGGGGAGGTCGCGCCACTCCTGCGGTTGCCAGGGGGCGCCGAAGTGGACGCTGATCTGTTGCAGGCCGCGCAGGGGGCGGAAGCGGGTGGTCTTGGTCGAGACGTTCTGCATGCCCGAGATGAAGACCGGCACGACCGGGACGTTCGCGGCGCGGGCGATGACGTTCAGGCCCGGCTGGCAGGGAGCGACGGTGGTGCCGTCGCCGCGGGTGCCCTCGGGGAAGACGAGCAGGTTGTGGCCCGCGGCCGAGCGTCCAAAGACCTGTAGCTGGCGCAGCAGGTCGCGCGAGGGGCGCTCGCGCTCGATCAGGAAACCCAGGCGGGCGGAGAGGGCGCGGCGCACGAAGCCGCGGGTCCAGACCTGGCGGTCCCCGAGGACCAGGATCGGCAGGCGCGCCGAACCCCAGAAGATCCCGCCCAGGAGGATCGTGTCCAGCAGGCTGACGTGGTTGCAGACGAAGAGCACGCGGCGGCGCGGGACCCGGTCGAGGCCCGTCGTGCGGCGCTGGTAGGGCAGGCAGAAGCAGAGCTTGCAGAACGCACCCAGGACCAGCTGGGTGATCCAGGTCAAGAGCGCGGGATCGCGGCGCTCCCCCGACGAGTCGGCGGCGTTCATGAACGACTCGCCTGCGCCGGGCCGGTGGCCACGGCGTCGAACAAGAGCCCGTCATCGCGCAGGCGGTCGCAGGTCTGGAAGGCGTTGATGAACACGCCGCAGATGCCCGGCATGTCGATCGAGTGTCCGGTGAACAGCAAGTTGCGCAGGCGCAGGCGCGTGTTCGGGCGGTCCTTGCCCTGCTGCTCCAGGTCGTGGCTGACGCCGAACACCGCGCCGTGGTCGTTCTTCGTGTACCAGGCGTCCGAGAGCGGCGTCGCGCTGTACACGTCCTCGATGTTGCCCTCGAGCTCCGGCACCTGGCGCGTGATCGCCGCGACCATGCGCTGGGCCAGGGCGCCCTTCTTGGCCTCGTACTCGGGGCCGCGGCGCAGCACAGGCAGCTCGGCCCAGGCGCGGAAGGCCTCGTCGCCCATGTAGCTCATGGCCTCGAGCCGCGGGGCGCCGCGGGCGCAGCGCTCGACGGCCGTGGGGTAGGTCACGAGCATCGGCCCGAGGTCGTTCGCCTGCGGGTCGTTGACCAGGAGACAGGTCGCGTCCATGGAGCGCAGGGGCTCGCGCAGGCGCAGGAAGACCTGCAGCGCCCCGCGCGAGTCGCGCATCTCGAGTACGTGGTTCCTGAAGAGCGGGGTCAGGGCGCCCTCGTCCAGGGCGCGCACCAAGACCTTCGGGTGGCAGGCCGCGAGGAAGCTGCCCGCCTCGAGCCGCTCCCCACCCGCCGTGTGCACGGCGCGCACCTCGCGCCGCGTGGCCT
>JAJFFA010000273.1 GCA_021776885.1 Planctomycetota bacterium | reverse complement strand
CGCTTCCCGCGCGAACGCATGGCGCAGGAACTCTCGACCTGTCTGGCGTGGATGCGCAGCGCCTGAGGGTTCAATCGTCCGCGGCCCAGCCGGTCAGGAGCGGCGTCACGCGCTCGCGCAGGTCCGCGGGCAGGCGCTCGTCGAGGGCCTGGATGATCTCGCGCGCCGAGTAGCGCGCCGAGAAGTGCGTGAACAGGATCGCCTCGTTGCGCAGCAGCTCCGCGCGCTCGGCGATGTCGTACAGGTGCGTGTGCCCCATCTTCTGGGCCTCGGCCGGCGAGATGCGGTCGTCGAGGAAGGTGACCTCCATCACCAGACGGCGCGCCGTGCCGACGGCCTCGACGCGCTCGAGCACGTCCGCGCGGGTGTCGCCGGTGATGACCAGCTCGCAGCTCTCGATGCGCCGCGTCACCTCGCGCCCCTGGACCTTGCGCAGGCGCGCGATCTCCTCCTGGGGCAGCCCGCGGTAGCGCGGTAGGAGCTTGCGCTTCACCTGGTAGAAGGCGTAGCCCTGGCACGGCGCGCGGTGCGGCGAGCGGAAGGTACGCGCGACCAGCGCGGGCGACAGCTCGATCTCCTCGCCCGGCCCGAGGAACGTCGCCGTGTAGGGCAGGTCGGAGCCGTCGAGGGCGCGCCAGGCGTCGAACAGGGCGCCGAAGGCGGCCTCGTTCTCGCGCGGGACGACGTAGCGCGGCGCAGACTGGTGACGCAGGGAGCGCGTGGCCGCGTGCATCGCCACGCCCCCCATGTGGTCCATGTGAGCGTGGGTGAAGAGCACCGTCGGACGGCCGATCGCCGAGGGCGGGCAGCGGCCGATGTCGACCGCGAGCTTCCAGGTCGGCACCTCGATGCAGGTCTCGACGCCGCCGACGGAGATCCCGCCCACGGCCAGGCCGGCCAGGTCGACGGGGGCGAGCCTCGTCTCCCCCATCAGCGCGCCAGCACAGCGGCGATACGCGCGCGCACCTCGTCCGAGGTCCACAGCGGCACCTCTTCCTCCAGGAAGCGTCGACGGTCCTCGTCGCTCGTGTCGAGCACGCTGCCGCGCAGCACCTTCTTGGTCAGGGCGTAGGTGCGCGCCGGATGGGCGGCCAGCGCCGCCAGCTGTTCGCGTGCCGCCGGCTCCACCCCCTCGACGACCTGCGTCGCCAGGCCCAGGGTCAGGGCCTCGCCCGCCCCGAACAGGCCGGCCCCGAGCAGCACGCGCTCGTGCCACTGGGGCGCGAGACGATGGCGTACCAGACGCAGCACCGCGGGCGGAAAGCAGGCGCCCAGGGCGACCTCGTTGAGGCCGATGCGCAGGCGCGGGTCGGCCTCGACCAGGGCCACATCGCAGGCCAGCATCAGGACGCAGCCCCCGGCGATCGCGTGCCCGTTGACCGCGGCCACGGTCGGCGCAGGGTGCAGGAACAGGCGCCGCAGCATGGCGTCCAGGCGCTCCAGGAAGCCGCGCATGGCAGCGGCATCCATCTCGGCCACGCGCTTCAGGTTGAGGCCCGCGCTGAAGGCGCCGTCGCTACCCGTGAGCAGGATCGGCGCCTCTCCCGCGCGCTCGAGTTCGGTCTCGAGCCAGGCGATCAGGTCGTCATCGAGGGCGTTCTTGGCCGGGTGGGCCATGCGGATCTCGTAGATGTCGCGTTCCATCCGGGACAGCGTAGCGCGGACGCCTCCCCGGAACACAGAGCGCCCCCCTCCGCGTCGCGGAGAGGGGCGCTCCTGGCTGGACTCGGTGCGTCCGGGCTCAGGCCCGGCGCAGCGGGCGTGGGACTACTCGGCCGGGTCGATCATGATCATGCCGGAGGTGTTTCCGGCACGGTCGGGCAGGGCCGTCAGCTGCAGGACCTCGGCGGTCTGCATCTGCGAGTTGGTGCTGACCCGCGCGATGCGCGGGGCGACGAGCGCGACCGAGACCACGTTGGTCGGACCGTCGGTGGTCCAGTTGCCGGGGGTCTCGACGTAGGCCTGGTCGACATCTTCGTCGAAGAGGACGTCGACCGAGGTGCCCAGCATGTCGGCCTGGTAGTTCACGAAGGAGGACTGGAAGCCGGGGGCCACGGCGTCGCCACTGGCGGCGGAGGCGGCCGGCTGGGCGGCCAGGTTGTTGCCCGAGACGTCGCTGACGCCCGTCATGACCACGGCGATCATCGCACCGTTGGGGAAATCGGAGACCTCGCCCAGGGTGATCGTGGTCGCCTGGCTGGTGCTGTCGTACTCGAAGGTCGCACCCGTCAGGTCGACGCTACTGGCGTCCGCGGACACGGAGTAGTTGGCCGGGTTGGTGGCCGACTGGATGTCCATGGCCTCGTCGAAGTCGACGACGAGAGTGTCACGGCCGCGGCCGGACACGGTCGTGGCGCTCGTGGTGGCCGTCGGAGCGCTGGCGTCGACCGCCCCGAGGGCGACCGACATCTGGACCAGGGCCGGCGAACCACCGCGGTCGGTGGCCGCCGCGGTCTCGATCGTCAGCAGGTCCGTGGCCGAGGGCTGGGCCGCGAAGGTCAGCTCGTAGGCACGCGGAGTCAACTGAGCGATCGACGTCGGGTTGGCCCCACCGATCGCGTAGTTGATGAGGGTCATCGAGCCCACGGGCTCGGTGGCCTCGGAGAAGACGACCACCGCCGCGTTCGGCGAGCTAGCCGCAGCCACGAAGGCGGTCGCGGACGCCACGCCGATGTTGTCGCCGCCCGCGGCGACGGACTCGATCAGGTCGGCAGGCAGGGGCTCGCCCTGGATCGTGGTGATCGGCGTCGCCGCGTTGTCCACCACCGTCAGGTCGTAGTTGGTCCCGAACTGGGCGTCGCTGTTCATCTGCCCGCGCAGGGTGATCGAGACGGTGTCGGTACCGTTGAAGGCGAAGTCGGCCTGGCTGAGGTCGAGCGCGCCCGCGCTGAAGTTCGACGGCACGGTCATGTTGGCCGGGCTCATCGCACTGCCGAACTGGAACTGGATCGTGTCGTTGCTCTCGCCGGAGACCACCGTCGTGTTGGCGCCGGCCGCGTTGCTGGAAGGCACCGTCAGGTCCTCGAGGACCAGGGCCTGGGTCGGGGCCGCGAAGACCTGGTTGCCCGCGAGGTCACTGACCCCGTAGATCTCCATCGCGTCGTCGGTGGTCGACGGAACGCTGGGGCTGTAGTTGAGCTGCACGCCCATGCCGTCCGCGTGCCACGCGTAGCCGGCGGACAGCGGCGGGAACTCGGCGGGGCTGACGTCCGCACCGCCGGCCATGCCGCTGACGCCGACGGCGGCCGGGTTGCTCGAGGTGATCAGGACGTTGCCCATCGCTCCCGCAGCGTCGTTGGTGAAGTCGGCCGTCGAGCCCGTGGCGGTCGAGCTGACCGCGAGGGCCGGGTGGCCGTCGACGGCGGTGGCCAGGGCGCTGGCGGTCGCGTCCGTGCTGCCACCGATCGTCACCTGGGTGTTGGCCGGGACGAAGATGCCGTTGCTGTCGAACTCGAAGGTCGCCGGCAGAATGCCGTCGCTGATGGTGACCGTGTCGCCATCGGCGGGCTGGGAGGCGAAGGTCGCCGAGCCCGTGGAAGCCACGGCGGGGGTGCCGTCGAGGTCGGCCAGACGCAGGCGCGGGCCCGGGTCGTTGCCTGCGGTGTACAGGTCGCCGTGGGCGGCCTCCTGCATCGGCTCGCTGAAGCGGATCTGGACCATGGTCCCGACCTCGTCCGTGGCGGCCGTCAGGATCCGCGGCGGCTCGTCGTCGCCGGCGTTGCTGCCCTCGACGGCGCTGACGCCGATCACGGTGGCCATGACGGTGTTGCCGCCGATGTCACGCATGCCGCTGAAGGTCGCGGCCAGGCTGCTGCCGGTCTGCAGGTTATTGGCGTTGGCCACGGTGCCCGGGACAGTGTTGCCCAGGAGCACGTCCGCCGTGCGGGTCATCGAGTCGTAGCTGATCGTCGCCCCGGTCATGTCGAAGCTGGTGCCGATCGGCGACTCGATGTTCCAGTTGGCCTGGTTCTCGACCTCGGACTGGATCATGTCGTCGTCGAAGACCACACGCACGTGATCGTTGTCGTAGCCCTCGATGGTCTCGCCGTCGATCGAGCTAGCCGTAGGCTGAGTCGTATCGGTCGAGGTCATGGCCACGCCGCTGACGGCGCCGGCGATGAACTCGCCGTCGAGGTCCTCGAGCCCGCCGCCGCCGGTCATGCCGGTGACGGCCATCTGGTTCGAGGCGCCGTCGGCCTCGGTGATCGCGACGTTACCGCTGACACCGAAGCCCTGGTTGGTCAGGTCGACGGAGTCCCCGGCGCCATCGGCGGCGGTCATCCCGAAGGACTGGGCGTTGACCGCGGTGCGGAAGGCGCTGATCGTGTCGGTGACGCCCGCGCCACGAACGACCTCTACGTTGCTACCGGCGGCGCCGGCGCCATCGGTGAACTCGAAGGTCGTCGCGGTCGTGCCGTCGCTGATGGTGACGGTGTCGCCCACGTCCGGGATGGCCGTAAAGGCCACGTTGCCGGTGGAAGCCGTCGGAGCGACGGTGCCGATGGTGGCCGTACCCGGAATCTGCACCGCGTCCATGGTCAGGCGCACGGTGGTGGTGTCGGGCTGCAGGGCAGCGGCGGTCACGTTGCCGGAGCTGGCGGTCCAGGTGCCCGGCATGTTCGCGGCGCCCGAGTCGATGGGCTCGGACATGCTGACGTCGACGGTCATGCCGGTGGGATCGACGTTACGGTTCTGTGTAGAGCCGCCGATCGCCGGGGCCGTGCCACCGCCGCCGCCGCCACCGCCGTTCCCATCATCGCTGCTCGAAGAGCAGGCGGCGAACAGGAGGGAAGCGCTCACTGTGAGCGCGAGGAACGGAGTGCTGGTCTTCATGAGTCTCTCCTCGAGAGTGGGGTACATGTTCAGGAGGCTCCGACCGCGAACGAGGCGATTCACTAGGGGAACTACCAGGGACTGCTGCGGTGAGCAGGAGCAGGGATCGGAGAGACGCGCAGGAATCCTGATATGAAAAACGAGGCCGGACGGCCCCGTGGGGACCGCCCGGCCGAGTTCAGAGACAAGCGATCGCTACAGAAACGCTGAATCCACGGCGTAAATCGCTGATGTAAGACCAGCAGTACCCCCGAACAGCGCCCGAACGCTGAAACGAGATCCATACAGAGTCGGGTCCGCGGGGATGGCCAGATCCAGTTGTGCGCGGCCGTTCGCATCCGTGGGACGCGGATACACGCTGAGTCCGTTGCGCAGGAGGTGGAAGCGGCCCACTCCGCCGCCAAAACCGCCGCCGGCTGCCTCCCCGAGCAGGAAGATGACCCGCTTGGCCCCCGCCCGTTGCGCGGCGAGGGAGAGCAGGCCCCCCACCCTGGGGGCGAGCAGGAGGTCGAGGTCACGCTCGCCCGTCTCGTACAGGCGCACCTCCCCCGTGGAGCCGGGCAGGTTGGCATGGGTCGACTTGTGTGCGATGACCATGCGGGTGCCGGTCTGGTCCAGGTCCAGCCCGCGCACACTGCCCGGGAGGTCGATCTCGAGCAGGGCCAGGCCCAGGTCGCGGTCGACCAGCAGGGCTTCGGGGCCCAGATCGCCCGCGCCCCAGACGCCGAAAGCGGCACGCCGCCCATCGCCCGTGACGCGCGCGAGCGTCGGGCGATTCTGCAGCCCGCCAGCCACACCGCCCTGTTGATGATGGAAGACGCGCACGCCGTCGCGGAAGAGCTCGAGACGCATGTCCACACCGCTGACGACGTTCCACCAGCCCAGGGCCAGGGTTCCGCCGTCGTCCGACAGGGCCGCCGCGACGGGATACTCGCCCAGCTGACCGTGGAAGACTGTCGAGTGCGCCCAGACGGGACCGCTCGCGACCAGCACCTCGAGCGCGCCCTCGCCTCCGAAGGCCAGGCTGCGACCGCTGCCCGAGAGCGCGAGCACGCTGGCCGGCGTCTGGGTGGGCTCGAAGTGCCGCACGCGGCCCCGCGAGTCGAGGATCCAGATCCCTTCGGACGTGGCCACGGCCACACTCGAGCCGTCCTTCGACATCTCGAGCTTGCGCAGGGAAGAGCCGGGCAGCTGCACGCGGTTCAGGAGCGCGCCGGTCCGCCCGTTGACCCAGTCGAGCTGCAGCCCACCCGGGCTGGCGCCATGCACGGCGAGGACGCAGACCCGCGCCCGAGCGTCGCTGGCGATGAGCGCCTGGGTGT
>JAJFFA010000272.1 GCA_021776885.1 Planctomycetota bacterium | reverse complement strand
TACGCGCAGCCCGCCCTGGTCGGCGCGGCGCGGCGTGATCTCGCTGGCGTCGACCGCGCCCTCCAGCCACGTGCGCAGCTCGCTGAAGGGCACCGCCTGGGTCTCGCCCAGGATCTCTTCGAGGCCGCGCATCTCGCCCAGGATCTCGCGCAGGCTCTCGAGGGCGGCGCGGGCATCGTGGGCACCGAGCGCGGACTCCGGCGTGCGCCGGAAGAAGAAGCCGATCAGGTCCTCGAGGGAGGCCGCGTGCTCGCTCCAGCTACGCGCGCGCTCCGGGGCCACGCGGCGCACCAGGCGCTCGAGCAGCTCGACGATGCCCTGGGCCTCGCGCATGCGCTGCGCCGCGCTCTCCTGCTTCTTGCGAGTCGTCTCGTCATCGTCCCCCTCACGCAGCCGCGCGTCCGCGACCTGCTCGGGCAACGCCCTGCGCCACTCATCGAGGCCGCCGACGAGCCCGGCCTCGCGGCTCCAGCGATCGGCCTGGTGCGTGCGCGGTGCGGCGCCCTCAGCCTCCCCGCTGGCCTCCCACAGGGCCTGCCAGCGCAGGCGCGGAGAGCGCAGGATCTCGGCCGTCGCGCGGCGCGGAAAGTCCTCGCCGACGGCCTCGAGCAGCCGCAGCAGGTCGTGCACCAGGGGTTGGCGCCGCAGGGGCGCGCCGGCCGAGGTGGTCCAGGCCAGGCCCTCGGCGTCGAGGGTCGATTCGAGGGCGGGCACGTAGGTCGAGAGGTCGCGGGCCACGATCGCGATCTCGTGCGCAGGGACCCCGGAGCCCACGGCGGCCAGGGCCTCGCGCACCGCCAGGCGCACCTCGGCGCTGGCGCCCTGCACCTGGGCGAAGGCCAGGCGCCCGGGGCGGGCGGGGGTCGGACGCGCTTCCTCGTCGTAGAGGCTGGCGAGGGCCAGCCCGCAGGTCGGCGCCGCGCTGCGCGGAACGACGGCCTGCGGGGGCGTACCCGGGGTCAGGTGGCGCGTGGCGAAGTCCTCGGCGAAGCGCGAGACCGCGGCGCCCCCTGCGCCGTCCGAGGGCGGTGCGCAGGGCAGGAGCACGTCGCAGCCGCGCCCGGCGTCGAGGGCTCGCAGCAGCTCCAGCTGCACACCGACCCACTCGTAGAGACCGTGGACGAGGAGTGCCGCGTGCTGCGCGGCGAAGGCGGGGGCGTGGGCCGCCGCGCCACGCACCAGGCCGGCCTCGTCGCTCCAACCGCGGGTGGCCAGGCGCTCGAGCCCGCGGCACCAGGCGGCGTAGAACCGGGCCAGGTCTGCGCTGGGCCCGCTCGAAGCGGCGCAGCCGTCGAGCTCGGTGGGGCTGACCCCCGCGTCGCGCAGGTCGCGCGCCGTGGCGCACAGACGTGCCAGGGTGCGCGGGCGTTGCTCGACGAAGTCGCGCCACGAGTTCTGCTCGAGACCCTCCAGCACGCGTCGCGCCAGGACCTCGGCCAGGCGCGGAGTGATCACACGCGGAGCACTGACCCCCGCGGCGGCGTAGAGGCGCTGAGCCAGGGCCGAGAGGTGCAGGATCTCGACCCCCAGCCAGGCCGGTCGCGCGTCGCTCAGGCGCCGCTGCACGTGCTCGGCCAGGCGCGCGCTGGGGACCACGACCAGGACCCGCGCAAAGGGCTCGGCGTCCAGGACCGCCGCGACCCGGGCGATGAGTTCGTGCTCGAGGAGCTGCGGATCGAGGGCCGCGTGCAGCCTCACGACGCCTTCTCCTGCTGCGCCCGGAGCTCGCGCGCCGTGGCCGTCTCGCTGCGGCGCTCGGCCACCGGGTCGCCGTCGACCACGAGGGAGATCAGGTCGTCCCCGGGCTCCGCCTTGGGGGTCTCGTCGGCGGTGAAGACCTCGAGCTTGCCATCGGGTGTGCGCTTGGCCAGGACGATGGCCTCGCCCTCGTTGTGGCGCATGAAGGCGTCCAGGTCGAAGGCCTCGGTCAGGGGCGTGCGCTTGACCGTCGCGCCCGCCGCCATGCGCCGCCCGAGCTCGGCGTAGTGCGCGCGTTCGTGGAACAGGGCGCGGCCGCGGAAGGGGGACGTGCCGCCCTCTTCGGCGGAGCCCGAGGGCACGAGCTGGTACACGTTGCCGCGCTCGAAGAGCTCGCGGTACTGCAGGGCCGCCAGGCTGTTGACCTCGTCGTTGGGCGTGGTCGCGAAGAGCTTGCCGATCCCGCCCAGGTCCAGGCGCTCGCGCAGGTCCTCGGAGAGGATGCTGCCGAAGGCGGCCGTGGTGCCCTCCAGCCGCGCATCCGCCACGTTGCGCCGGTTCGTGTCCACCAGCAGCACGCGCAGGCCTTCGCTGCGCAGCGCCTTGGCCAGGGAGCGCGCGAAGCTCGAGCCACCGACGATCAGAACGCCCTGGGGATCGGGATCGGAGAGGCCCAGGCGCCGCGCGAGGGGAGCGGCGGCGAGACCGTAAAAGGAGACGGTGCCGACGATGACCAGGAAGGCGAGCGGGGCCAGGCGCCCTGCGCCCGCTTCCGCTCCGGATGCGGCGGCGTCCAGGCGCAGGGCGAACAGGGTGGAGACCGCCGCCGCGACGATGCCGCGCGGGGCCAGGCAGGCCAGGAACAGGCGCTCGCGCAGGGTCGTGTCCGTGCGCCAGGTGGAGACCATGACGGAGACGGGACGCACGACGACGATCAGGGAGACAACGAAGAGCACCTCGCCCAGGCTGGTCGCCGCCAGGTCCTCGCGCGACACGCGTGCCGCGAGCACGATGAAGAGCGAGGAGATCAGGAGCACGCGCAGGTTCTCCTTGAACTCGACGATGTGGTGCACGTCGACCGCGCGCTGGTTGGCGAGCAGGAAGCCCATCAACGTCACGGCGACCAGGCCCGACTCGTGGGCCAGTTGGTTGGACGCGGCGAAGGTCCCCAGCACGACGGCCAGGGACACCGGGCTCTGCAGGTAGTCCGGGATCCAGCGGCGCTTGAGGGGCCAGGCCAGAAGCAGCGTGCCGAGCAGCCCGAACAGCGCGGCGCAGGCCAGGATCTTGGCCAGTCCGCCCAGGGCGACGG
>JAJFFA010000271.1 GCA_021776885.1 Planctomycetota bacterium | reverse complement strand
GAGCTGCACCTCGACCGGATGCCAGGGCGCGACCAGCCCGGCGGCCGCGGCCAGGGCGGCGTCGGCGCGCTCGGGACGGTCGAGCAGAACGCGCAGGGCGGCGAGGCGCTCGCCCGCGGGCAGGCTCTCGTCCTCGAGACGCGTGGCGAGGCGCCCACCCAGGGCCTCGACCTCGAGCATCAGATCGGCGGGCGCGTCCGTGGGCACGAAGGAGAGGGCGGCGACACCGATGCCGAGCTCGGGCCGGGCGAGCAGGCGCGTGAGGGCGCCGCCGAGCTCCGCGGAGCCCGCGACCGTCGTCCCCGCACGCTGGTGCGCGCGCAGCTGGACCAGGGCGCCCTCGGTCGCCCCCGCGTCGGCCCCCAGGGCACCCAGGCCGACCAGGCAGCGTGCGACGACGTCGCCGTCCCCCAGCCGACCGATCTCGCGCGCCAGCTCGGCGGTCAGGTCACCGTCGGCCAGATAGACCGCGGTCAAGAGCCCGGTCACGGGCTCGCCCATCAAGACGCCGACCAGAGCCGAGCGCGACCAGGCGTCGTCGAGCTTCGGGTAGGTTCGCGCCAGGTACTCCGAGATCTCCGTCGTCAGGGGCAGGGCGCCCCGCGTGGCCGCGCCCAGGGCAGCCAGGGCCAGGAGACGCTCGCGGGGCTCATCGCCCGCGGCGATGCGCAGCAGCTCGCCGAAGAGGGGCGAGCCTTCTCTGTGCGGAGTGACCGCCGCGATGCGCAGGGCGGCGCGGCGCAGGATCGGGTCGTGCTCGCCCAGGGCGTGGCCGAGGGCTGCCTGACCCTGGCCCTCGAGCCGCTGCAGCAACCACAGCGCCTGCGCCCGGGCGACGCCGTGGGCGCGGGGCTCGAAGACCAGGGCGACCAGGGGCTCGGCAGCCTTGTCCCCGACCTCGGCCAGGAGCCTGCGCGCCTGGCGCCGGTGCCACTCGTTCGGGTGACCCAGGTACTCGATCAGCTGCGGCAGGCGCGCGTCCGCCAGGCGCACCGGCCCCAGGTCACGGGCCTCACGGTGCTGCACGCGCCAGATGCGGCCGTGGCCCGTGTCGCGGTCGGGGCGCTCGGCGGCGTTCGTCGGTCCGTGCTCCGGGCCGCGCGTGTCGTTGTGGATGATGGCCTGGTTGTAGAAGTCGAGCACGTACAGCGCCCCGTCCGGCCCCGTGCGCGTGTGCACCGGCCGGAACCACAGGTCGCGCGAGGCCAGGAACTCCGCGTCTCGCCCCTTGCTGGCCTTGAAGCTGACCCCGTCGGCCACGACGTCGTCGTGGTGCACCAGGTTGACCGTCGGCTCGCACACGAAGTGGTCGCCGTTCCACTCCTCGGGCCAGGCGCCGCCGCCGTAGAGCGTGCAGCCGGACGCCGCCGTGAAGCCGCCCACGAAGTCGATCTGGCGGTAGACCTCGCGCTGGTTGCCGGCCGAGATCGGGCGCACGTCGCGGTGGTCGACGATGTCGTTCCAGCTGCGCGCCCCGTCCACGCGCCCGCGCTCCAGGACCGCCTCGGAGAGGACCACGTGGCGCAGGTGCGAGCCGTTGGCCATGCTGAAGAACAGCTCGCCGTCGAGGGCGAAGTCGAGGCCCCAGGTGTTCGAGCCGTAGGACGAGACCACCTCGATCGCGCTGCCGTCGGGGCGGAAGCGCAGCAGGCCGTTGCCGATCTTGCCGAAGGAGGCGCGCCCAGCAGCGTCCGCATCGGCGTCCGCGCTGCCCTGCACGTCGTCCGAGGCGCCGCCGCTGTAGCCCTGGGTGGCGTAGACCCAGCCGTCCGGGCCGAAGCGCAGGTTGCTGACCACGGCGTGGGTGTCGCCGTAGCCGAAGCCCGAGTACAGGGTCTCGACCGTGTCGCAGACGTCGTCGCCGTCGGTGTCGCGCAGGTAGAGGATCTCGGGCGAGGCCGTGACGATCACGCCGTCGCCGTAGCAGAGCAGGCTCGTGACCAGGTCCAGGCCGCTGTGGAAGACCTGGCGCGCGTCCGCGCGGCCGTCGCCGTCCGCGTCGTCGAAGATCAGCACCTCGTCGTGGGCCGGGATGCCCGAGAACTGCGCCTTCTCCGGGTAGCCCGGCGTGGTCGCGACCCACATGCGCCCGCGCTCGTCCCAGTCGATGGAGATCGGGTTGACGACCTCGGGCTCGGCGGCGACGAGGCTGATCTCGAAGTCGGGGTGCAGCTCGAAGTGCGCCTCCGCCTGCTCCGGGGCGCTGGGTCCGCCGGGCGGGTAGGCCAGGGTGCGCAGCTCGACGGGAGAGAGCAAGAGGTCGACGTCGCGCTCCGCGGCCCAGGCGATGCCGCGCAGCACGAGGGCGCGCCAGGCGGGGTGCGAGAAGGTCTCGTGGTAGTGGCCCTGGATGGCGACGAAGGCGCGGTAGGTCTCGCGCTCGAGCACCCACATCTGGGGCGTGATGTGGAAGACGTCGTGGAAGCTGGTGGCCAGGACCTGGGCGTCGGGGGAGATGTGCAGCTCGTGGTAGACCTCGTCCTCGAGGTCGAAGTTGGCGACACCGGCCGTGATCGGGTGCGGCGTGGCGCCGGCGCGCTCGTCGAAGTAGAGCCCCATGGTGCCCGTCCACCACTTGGCGTGGCCGTGCTCCCAGGCGCCGCCGGCGACGTCCTTGAACCACTGCGGGTCGTCGCCGCAGACGGCGTCGTGCAGCACGACCAGGCCGCCGCCGCGGGCCAGGAAGGCGTCGAGGCGCTCGCGCTCCGCGCCGTGGATCGCGGCGCCCTCGGCGGCGTAGAGGACGAGCACGTCGCTGGCATCGAGCTCCTCCTGGGTCGGGAAGCGCAGGGCGCCCTGGACCCGCGCGCCGCGCTGCTCGAGCTCGACGCGCCAGTCCTCGACGAAGCGCGGGTGGTCGTGCTCGCCGGGACCGTGGGTCTTCGGCCCGCCGCGCAGGAAGACGCGCAGGGGCTCCTGGGCCGCGAGGCTGGCGGCCAGGCTCAACGCGACGAGCAGGCCCAGGGCCCGGCGAGCGGCGCGCATCACGGGCGTGCTCCCTGGTCGGCGCCGAGCTCGACCGCCTTGTAGCCTCCGCGCATGCGGAAGCCGAGCAGCAGCAAGAGGAAGCCCAGGGCCATCGCCGCGGGGACCAGGGCGGTGGTGCGCAGGGCCGCGCGACCCCCCTCGAGGCCCGCGGCGGCGACCACCTCACGCTGCGGGTCCGCCTCGACCAGGGCCTCGACCTTGGCGCCATCGAGGCCCTGCACCGCGGGGAAGAACAGGAAGCTGTTCGTGTCGGCGCTCTTCACGCGCTCGTAGGCGGCGGCGTCGTTGGCCTCGAGGTACGCCGAGGCGTGCACGTCCTGGGTGTAGCCGATGCCCGGGCCACCGAGCACTCCGGCGGAGAGCATGCCGACCCCACCGAGCAGGCCCATGGCGATGGCGCCGCCCTGGGGGAAGCGCTCACCGACGACGCCCAGCATCGTCGGCCAGAGGAAGGTCTTGCCCAGCCCGTAGATCGTCGCCGCGACCAGGATCGCGACGCTGCCTTCGGCTAGCCCCAGGGCGTAGAGGCCGGCGGCACCCAGCAGGGAGCTGACGAAGAGCAGGCCCAGGGGGTTGATACGCTCGACGATCGGACCGGCGAAGAAGCGCAGGACGAACATCAGCCCGGCGGTGTAGATCAGCACCACGATCCCGGGCCAGGTCAGGGCGGAGTCCATGATGTTGCCGATCCAGCTGTCCGTGCCCAGCTCGACGTAGCCGATCATGGCGTGCAGCAGGAGCAGGACCAGGAACAGGGGCGAGAGGCAGGTGACCAGCATGCGCCCGAAGTCGACCCCCGCGGCCTTGGCCTCCGAGGGCGGGAACGACTCGCGCAGCACCAGCAGGCCGTAGATCAGGGTGGGCACCAGGAAGAAGGCCATGGGGATCTCCCAGCGCAGGTGCGTGAGGGTGGCGTCCTGACCGACGAAGAGCAGGGCCAGCAGGCCCCCGAGGATGATCCCCCCCGGCCAACCCGCGTGCAGGATGTTCAGGTAGTGGGTCTTCTCCTTGGGGTAGAGCGTGGCGACCAGCGGGTTGATCGCGGCCTCGCACAGCCCGTTCCCCACGGCGAAGGCGAACATGCCCCAGTAGAGCAGGTCGAAGGTCGCCTCCTTGCCATGGGCCGCGAAGACCGGTGTGGCCGCGGCGGTCGCGCCGTAGGACACGAGGTGCATCAGGAAGGCCAGGACCAGCAGCGTCTTGTAGCCGATGCGGTCCGCGACCAGGCTCGAGAGCAGGATCACCACGCCGAAGCCGGTGAAGCCTCCGCCGGTGATCTTGCCCAGGTCGGTCTTGGTCATCTCGAACTCGGCGCCCCACTCGCCGAGCACGGCACCGCGGATACCGAAGCCGATGCCGGCCGCGATCAGGGTCAGGAAGCTGGCGATCAGGAGGCGCTTTTCTCGGGTCAAGGCAGGGTCCTCAGTCGTAGGAAATGGGGGTCTTGAGCGAGCGCCAGGGCTCTTCCTTCGAGACGTCGATCAGCGCGGGCCCCTCGAACTTCGCGGGGCCCAGGATCGCCAGGAACGTGACCGGCTCGTCGAACACGTTGTAGGTGCCGTGCACCTCGTCCATGGGCACGTGGGCCACATCGCCGGGGCCGAGGATGCGCTGCTCCTGGCCCACCCACTGCTCGGCGCGGCCCTCGAGGTAGTAGAGCGCCTCCTCCATGTGCGGGTGGCGGTGGAACTGGTGCGCCTCCCCGGCGGGCATGCGCACGCGCACCAGCATCAGCTGCTCGCTGGCGGTGATCCCCTCGCGCACGAGCCACTCGTGGGGTCCCCAGGGCAGCTCCTCGATCTCGACGTCCGGGCCGGAGACGAAGCGCAGGCAGGCGGGATCGGCGCACATGGCTGAGCGCTCAATCCCGCGCCGGCAGGCGGATGGCCTTGAAGGTCTCGATCTGCTTCTGGATCGCGACCTCGGTCGGGAAGCGCTCGGCCGAGCTAGCGCCGTAGAAGCCGTCGATGCCCTCGGTGCGCTCGATGATGTACCTGGCGTCGTCCGGGAAGGCGATCGGTCCGCCGTGGCACAGGACCAGCACGTCGTCGCGCACCGACTTCGCGGCCTCGACGATCTCGCTGATCAGGCCGATGCACTCGTCGAGGGGGCTGACCGTCTCGGCGCCGATCGTCCCGCCGCTGGTGCAGCCCATGTGGGCCACGACGATGTCCGCGCCCGCCTCGGTCATGGCCCGCGCCTCGTCCGTGTTGAAGACGTAGGGCGTGGTCAGGAGGTCCAGCTCGCGCGCCAGGCGCACG
>JAJFFA010000028.1 GCA_021776885.1 Planctomycetota bacterium | reverse complement strand
CAGGCCACGGCGAGGACCGCGAGGACCCTGCCCGGCGCGGGCCCCGCGCCGGATCGCGCTGGGCCCAGGGGCCCAGGGCGGTCCACGGGGCGGTCCTCGGCGACGCTCATCGGCCCATGCTGCGGGGCATGGGGCCACGTTGCACGACTCCGACCGGGAATGGCGCCTGCGGATCGGCTAACGTCTCGCGCCAGACCCCCCTGACCAGGAGCCCAGCCTTGAGTCTGTTGAACTGGATCTTCGACATCTACCAGCACACGCAGATCGACGACGCCCGCAAGGAAGCGGCGGAGGCGCGGCGCGAAGCGGCGGCCGTGCGCAGCGCCGGGGGTGGAGTGGACGCCGCACGCCTGGAGCGCGCCCTGGGCGAACTGGCCCTGGCCACGAAGACCCTGCAGCGCGTCATCGTGGAGAAGGGCATCTGCAGCCCGGACGAGTTCAAGAGCGTGCTGCGCCAGGTCGACGGTGAGGACGGCGCCCGGGATGGGCGCGCGCCGCTCGACTGATGCTGCGCCCCGGGAAGACGGAGCGCCGGTGAGCGAACCGGGCGCTCTGCGCTGGCGGCACGATGCCGCCCTGCTCACGGTCGTCGTCATCTGGGGGGTGAACTTCCCCTTGATGAAGGACGCCGTGTCGTGGCTCGACCCGCTGGTCTTCCACGCCCTGCGCTTCACCCTCTCGGTGGCCCTGCTCGGCGTCCTCGGCTGGCGCGAGCGGGTTCGGCTCGAGGTGCCCGGGCCGCCCCTGTCGCGCTCGAACCTGGTGCGCCTGATCATCTCCGGGCTCCTGGGCCACCTCGCGTACCAGGTGTTCTTCATCCTCGGGCTCGAGCGCACGACCTCCGGCACCTCGGCCCTGCTGGTCGCGACGGCGCCCCTGTGGACCGCGGTCTTCGGACACGCCTCGCGGGTCGAGGCCCTGCGACCGGCGGCGCTGGCCGGCGTGGTGATCGGCTTCCTCGGTGCCGTGCAGCTCGTCGTCACGGGGCCGGCGCCCCTCGACGGCTCCTCCTCCGTCGTGGGCAACACCCTGACCCTGGGCGCGGCCCTGGGCTGGGCGGTCTACACGGTGCTGAACCGTCCGCTGCTCAAGGCGGCCTCGCCCACGTGGCTGGCCTTCACCTCGATGCTCGTCGCCCTGGTCCCCCTGTGGCTGGTGGCCCTCCCGCGCTGGGACGCGGCCCAGCTCAGCGCCGCCCCGGCGCGGGTCTGGTGGGTGCTCGTCTACTCGGGCCTGTTCTCGTCCGGGGTGGCGTACGTGCTCTGGAACGTCGGCATCCGCGGCGTCGGGCCGTCGCAGACGGCGGTGTACACGTACCTCGTCCCGGTGCTGGCGCTGATCGGCGGCTGGGCCCTGCTCGGCGAGCCGATCGGGATCGGTCAGCTCCTGGCCGGTGCAGCGATCGTCTGGGGCATGGCGCTCATGCGCCGCGCACGCGACGCCGAGGGCAGCGCACCGGGCCAGGTGCGCGAGCAGGCGTAGCAGGCGTAGCCGGCGTAGCCGGCCGTGGTCGGACGCTCAGCGCGTGGCCCGCGGGTGCGCCTGCTCGTAGACCTTGCGCAAGCGCTCGACGCTGACGTGGGTGTAGATCTGGGTCGTGACCAGGTGCGCGTGACCCAGGAGCTCCTGCACCGAGCGCAGGTCCGCGCCGTGGTCCAGGAGATGGGTCGCGAAGCTGTGGCGCAGGGTGTGGGGCGTCGCGTGGCGCCGGATGCCGGCGCGGGTCACGCAGCGCGCGACGATGCGCTCGAGGGAGCGCGTCGTCAGGCGCCCGTCGCGCTGGTTGCGGAAGACCGGCGTGTCGCCCCGCGGCCGTCCGCGCAGCTGTCCGGGGGCGTCGGCGAGGGTCTCGGCCAGGGCCCGGCAGGCGAAGCTGCCGAGGGGCGCCAGGCGCTCCTTGCCGCCCTTGCCCAGCACCCGAGCGATGCCGCGGGTCAGGTCCAGGTCGCCCGCGTCGAGGCCCACGGTCTCGGCGGCGCGCGTGCCGGCCGAGTACATCGTCTCGAGCAGGGCGCGGTCGCGGCGGCCCAGGACGGTCGTCGTGTCGGGGGCCGCCAGCAGCGCGGCGATCTCCTCCTCCGAGAGCACCGCGGGCAGGCTGCGGGCGACGCGCCGCTGGCGCAGGCCGATGGCGGGGCTGGCCTCGAGCATCCCGGTGTCGACCAGGTGCTTCAGGAACGAGCGCACGGCCGAGAGCTTGCGCGCCACGCTGGTGCGCGCCAGGCGCCGCTCCTCCAGGTGCGCCAGGAAGGCGCGCAGGGTGCGCGGCGTGATGCCCCGCGGGTCGAGCTCGCCGCGGCGCTCGAGGAAGGCCGCCAGCTCGGAGAGGTCCGCGCCGTAGGCGCGCAGGGTGTGCGCCGAGGAACCCCGGGCGTCGGTGAGACGCCTGAGGTAATCGTCGATGGCGGCGTCGAGGACGCCGGTCTCAGCGTCTCCGGCCGCCTTCGTCACTCGCTTCCTTCTCCGCCTTCGGGGCCCCGGTCTGCAGGCTCTTGGCCAGGCCGCGGAAGCCCTCGAGCAGCACCTCCCGCGAGCGCGGGTTGATGCCGAACGTGAAGCCCTCCTTCTCCGACGTGTCGAGGGAGGTGGAGAGGGACTTGGCGCTCTCGGCTTGCTGGGCCAGGTAGGCCTCGAGGGCCTTGACCTTTTCCTCGAGCTCGACCACGCGCTCCTCGAGCACGGCGTCCTGGCGCGTGGCCACGGCGGGGGCCAGGATGCCGGTGGCAAAGAGTCCGACCAGGAGCGCGGTGGCGAGGCGTGGAGAGTTCATGACGTGTCGCTTCATGGTCTTCTCATCGGGTGCCCGCTCCCGCAACTGGACCGCTGCCGGTCTAGCCGTCGACTTCTGCGCCCGAAGCGGGGACGGGGGGCAGGGAAAGGGCCAGGAACAGGGGCAGGACCAGGAAGGCGGCCCCGCCGTAGTAGGGGGCAGCCGACGAGACGCTCCAGAACAGGATGCCCCCGACCAGGGGCGCGATGGCCCGGGCCAGGGAGCCCAGGGAGCGGAAGACCCCCAGGGCCAGGCCCTGGCGCTCCTCGGGGCTGTAGCGCGAGACCAGGGACGAGAGCGAGGGCATCACCAGGGCCGAGCCGAAGGACAGGAAGCCCAGCCCGGCATAGAGGGTGCCCGCCGAGTGGGCCGCGCCGACGATCACGAAGCCGGGCAGGGTCAGGACCAGGCCCGTCACCGCCACCCTGCGCTCGCCGAGGCGCGGCACGAGGCGCCGCACGAGTCCGCCCTGCACGAACGCGATCACGAGACCCACGAAGACGAACATCCACATGTTGTCCCGCGGGCCGTAGTCGAGGCGCTCGGCGGCCAGGAAGGTCAGGGTGAACTCCATCGCGCCGAAGGCGGTGAAGTACAGGAAGTAGGCCAGGTTGGTGGCGCGCACGCCGGGCTGGTCGATGGCGCGCAGGGCGCCGAGCGGGTTGAGCGTGCGGCCGGCGGACGCGCTCGCCGTACCGGGACGGCGCGTCTCCGGGAAGCGCAGGGCGGCCCAGGCGAAGTTGATCAGGGCCAGGACGAAGGCCGCGGCCGCCGCGGCGCTGAAGGGGTTGACGCCCAGGGCTGCGCCTGCGCTCCAGTCCGCGGACAGGTCGACGCTGGAGAACAGGCCTCCGAGGGCCGGTCCGACGACGAAGCCCAGGCCGATGCCCGCGCCCATGGCGCCCATGCCCTTGGCGCGCTCGGGGCCCTCGTGGGTGTCGGCGATCACCGCCGAGGCCGTCGAGATGTTGCCGGCGGCGACGCCGCCCAGCAGCCGCGCGACGATCAGGATCCAGAAGCTGCCCGCGAAGAACCAGACGACGTAGGAGAGGGTCGTCCCGGCCAGGGTCACGAGCAGGGTCGGTCGGCGTCCGATGCGGTCGGAGAGGGAGCCCCAGAGCGGAGCGGCGACGAACTGCAGCACCGAGTACAGGGAGCCCAGCACGCCGCCGAAGAGGGTCACCACCGCGAACTCGGTCCCGGCGAGGTTCGAGAGGGACTCGACCAGGCGCCCGATCAGGCTGGCCTCGCCCTCGCGCTCGACGTACCACGTCAGCATCGAGGGAAAGAGGGGGAAGATGACCGAGAACCCGACCATGTCGAGGAACACGGTCAGGAACACCAGACCCAGGACACGCGGCGGCTTGGACTCCATGCTGCGTCCCTTGTACGGGACGGGTCACGCCGGGGGAACGTCCGCCTCGGATCGCTGCTCGGTCCGCTGCTCTCAGCGCCGGAGGCCCACAGCCAGCGGCGGGCGGAGCCGCGTCACTTCGGTCGTGGGGGCGGCGGCGGGGGAGGCGAGCCCGGGCCGGGGGGCACACCGATCGGGCCGGCGGGCGAGGCGGGGCGCTCGTCGCCTCGCTGGATGCGGCTCGCCTCAGCCGATGAGCGCACGCACCACCCCCAGGGCCACCGGGCCCAATCGCGCTCCCGACAGGCCTGCGAGGGCCTCGGCCTGGAGCTGTCCGGCGCAGCGCGCCTGGCGCGCGAGGAGGTCGGTCACGTACTGCTCCAGGATGGGATCCCCCTCGGGGATGCCCGCGTCGAGGGCGGTAGCGCAGGCCCGCGCGCCCGCTGCGTCGGCAGCTCGCAGCGCGTACTCGAAGGCGGCCAGCAGCGGCACCGGCCGTCCGCGCGCGGCGGACTCGCGGTAGGCTTCGGCGGCAGCCCCGAGGTCGCCCGCGCGGGAGCGCATGTGCCCGATCGCCTCCCAGGCGTAGGAGTGTTGCAGGGCGTTGGGGCCATCGCCCAGGAGCTTGCCCAGCACCTGGTGCGCCTCGACGGGCTGGTTCTCCGCCGCCAGGGCGACGCCGTGCAGGAGGCGCGTCTCGGGGCTCGGCAGCACGTCGGCGGCGGCGACGGACAGGCGCGTCGCGCGCAGCCCCGGAAAGCGCGGCGCGCCCGCGGCCAGGGCGACCAGGCGCATGGCGTAGTCGAGGTCCGTCTCCTCGGCGGCGCGCTCGAGCAGACCGGAGCAGCGCGCGTTCCAGCGGCGTCGCACCACGGGCTGCACGCGGCGCGTCAGGTCGACCTGGCCGTCGATGTGATGCTTCAGGCGGGGCGAGGCGAGCAGGGCCGCGCGGCAAGCGGCCGAGAGCAGCCAGGCCAGCTCCTCGCGGTGCACCGCCAGCAGGTGACGCTCGAGCTTGGCCAGGCCAGGGGTCGTGCTCCGCGCGCC
This sequence comes from Planctomycetota bacterium, assembly GCA_021776885.1. Classification (GTDB taxonomy): domain Bacteria; phylum Planctomycetota; class UBA1135; order UBA1135; genus JAJFFA01. The sequence goes on along the minus strand of JAJFFA010000028.1, from coordinate 565 downwards.
CCAGAGGGGCGACGCGGCTGCGCGGCGCGCGTGGGGGTCGGAGCCCTTGGAGAGCTCGCGCAGGAGCTCGGTCAGCTCCGCGTCGAAGTCCTTCGGATAAGCGTCGTCGTGCATGTCTTCAGGAGGGCTCGCTGGCGCCCCAGGGGTTCGTGCCGAGCAGGGTGCTGAGCGCCTCGCGGACCCGGGCGCGCACGACCTCGGCCGGGTGCGCACCGCCCTCGAGCAGGCTGCTCAGGGGCTCGCCTTCGATGCACAGCTCGAAGAACGGGCGGCGCCTGGCGTCGGGCAGGTCGTTGAAGTCCCGGGCCGCGCGGGCGGCGCGCTCGGGGGTGATGCCGACGGCCTTGATCAGGAAGTCGAAGTGCTCGCGTTGCTGCTCCGCGTCGAGCACCAGGTCGCCGCAGGCGATGGCGCGGTCCTCTTCGATCAGCTCGAGGGTCGAGCGCTCGAGGGCGGCCTCGAGCCAGGCCTCGAGACCCGGTTGCCCGTCCCAGGTGGCGGCTTCGTAGGCCAGGCGGGCGAGGGTGCGGCGCTGGAGGCGCTCACCGTCGAGCAAGAGGGCACG
>JAJFFA010000270.1 GCA_021776885.1 Planctomycetota bacterium | reverse complement strand
CAAAAGGCGGCCAGGCCTTCCCGCGAGGCGTGCACGGCGCTGCCCTCGCAAGCCGCCTCCCCCAGGAGCGCGGCCGCGGCCTCCTCCTCCCCGGGCCCGGCGCTGATCAGGGTCGAGTGCCCGGCGCGCGACGTGAGGCTGCGCAGCAGGAGGGCGTACTGCGCCCGCGAGAGGTGCGCGGTGGAGCCGCCGTGTCCGGGGTGCACCAGCACCACGGGCCGCTCCGGGTCGAGCCCGCTCGCCGCGCATACGGCAGCGCGGCGCGCCGCGACCCGCGCCGGCTCGGGCGCCAGCACGGGGCGCGTGAAGTCCGCCGGGGGCGTGCCCCCGAGGCGCGCCACGAGGTGGGCCGCCAGGTCGACGTTGTAGGCGTACTCGGGCTTCTGCGAGCGCGAGCGGCGCTGCTTGACGCGTGAGGTGTGCAGCACCTGGACCAGGCGACTGGCCGGACCGACGCGCAGCGGGATGCGCGCCAGGGCGCCGGCCAGGGCGGTCTGCTTCTGGGACCAGAGGGAGAGCAGGGCGTCGAAGCCCTGGGCCCTCCACACGCGCGCCAGCTCGCGCGCAGAGGTCTCGGGACCCGGGTAGGGCAGCACGCGGCTGACCCAGGGCGAGAGCTCGACCAGGGGCCGCGTGTACTCGGGCACCAGGGCCACCAGCTCCGCGCCGGGCAGGCCGCGCGCCAGCACCTCGAAGGCCGGCAGCGCGAGGGTCAGGTCGCCGAGCTTGTCGTGCCGCGCGACGAGGATCTTCACTCGGTGGCGGTCGCCTGGGGCTCGGTGGCGGGCGCCGCCGGCGGAGTTCCGGGGTCCTGCTCGGCGCCGCTGCGGCGCGCCTCGAAGTACACCCGCAGGTACTCGCGGTGCGAGATGGCCCGGGCGCGGGCGCGCATGCTCTCGCAGCGCCGGCCGAAGAGCGTCCAGAAGCCCAGGATCAGGGTCGTCCCGGCGAAGCGTACGACCGCGCGCCGGCAACCGCGCGGCGCGTCGATCACGAAGCGGCTGCGCCCGTCGCGGCGGTGCATCTCCAGGCAGAAGTCGTCACACAGGCGGTCGGGCTCGACGGCGTGCTGGATGACACACTCGGGCATGTAGCCGATGCGCATGCCCGCCCCGAGGATGCGGCTGGCCATCTCGCCGTCCTCGTGCAGCCCGCTGGCCCCGGGGCCGAGGCGTCCGTCGAAGGGTCCGACGCGCTCGAGGGCGCGCTTGCGGATGCCCATGTTGCAGCCGTAGAGGTGCACGTCGTCCACCACCGCGGCGCCGTTCTCGTAGAGCGGCAGGGTGCGGTAGCGGTCGATCAGCTCGCAGGCCTCCGCGGTCGCGCCCTCCGGATCCGCGACGACCCGCCCGACGGCGGCGTCGTACTCGGGATGTTCCGCGAAGAATGCCGCGAGGGACGTCAGCCACCCGCCGTCCACGACGACGTCGTCGTCGGTGAAGGCCAGCAGCTCGGCGCGGGCGTAGCCCAGGCCGTGGTTGAGGGCGCGGGCCTTGCCCGGCGTGGGGAAGGTCAGCACGCGCCAGCCCTCGCGCCCGGCGGCGATGCGCTCGAGCACCGCGGGGGTGGCGTCCCGCGAGCCGTTGTCGACCACGATGACCTCGACCCGGAAGGGCGCCCGATCGCAGGCCGCGGCCAGGCTCAGGAGGGCGCTCTCGAGCAGGCTCGAGCGATCCCGGGTGGCGACGATGACAGTGACCCACGGCGCGTCCTCGCTCGGTGCCGCGCGCGACGTCGCGCGCCCCTCAGCCGGCTCGGCGCCCGGCCCGGCGGGCGGCGCTTGCTCGGACTGCGCGCGGACCAGGGCGTCCGTCGCTTCGTGTCCCGGGTGCTGGAGGGCCATGTTGGACCGGGAGGGCCACGGCCGGGTCCTCTTGGGGGGAGCGCCAGGTCCGCGGTGAGTCGCGCTCTTGTACGCCACGCCCCGGTAGAGGGGAGGATAGGGGTCGCCCTCGGCAGGATCCACCTCCGCCCGGGAACTGCCGATAGCGGTGCTCTGACTCGACTGCCGCGCGGGGTAGGATCCAGCGGTCCCCCTCGAAGGACCCCCATGCAAAGCCCTCACGATCCTGGCGGCGACCCCGACGACGCCCCCCTCGACCCGACCCTGCGGCTCGGAGATGCCACCCGCCCCCTGCCGCGCCAGACGCCGGACGAGGCGACCATGGGCACCCAGTCCCTGCCCGCCGCCGAGGGCGAGGAAGACCCCCTCAGCGAGCGCGGCCGCATCTTCGCCGAGCGCTTCGAGGTGCAGTCCCTGCTTGGAGAAGGGGGCATGGGTCGCGTGTACCACGTCCACGACCTGCTGGCCGAGGGGCGCGAGCTGGCGCTCAAGGTGCTCCGCCCGCGCTACAGCCAGAGCCGGAGCTTCCGCGACTACTTCTTCAAGGAGATCCACGCCGCCCAGAACTTCGTCTCGGAGTACGTGGTGCAGGTGCGCGACACGGGCCAGTCCGAGGACAGCGAGCTCTTCCTGACCATGGACCTGGTGGCGGGTGCCTCCCTGTCGCAGGTGCTCGAGCGCGAAGAGACCCTGCTGCCGCGCCACGCCCTCGAGGTGGCGCGCCAGATCCTGCTCGGCCTGGCCAGCGGGCACGAGCGCGGCTTCGTCCACCGCGACGTCAAGCCCTCGAACGTGATGCTCCTCTCACGTGTGCCCAAGTCCGAGGACAACCCCTTCGGGGTCGCCGTGCGGCTGCTCGACTTCGGCATCGCCGGCATGGCGGCGGACACCCTCGAGGGCCAGATCGTCGGCACGCCCAAGTACATGTCCCCCGAGCAGGTGCGCGGCGAGCGCCTCGACGCGCGCTCCGACCTCTTCGCGGTCGGGGTCGTGATGTACGAGATGATCAGCGGCCAGCGCCCCTTCGAGGGCAAGACCGTCGCGGAGGTCACCACCGCCGTGCTGGAGACGGACATCCAGCCCCTGATCCAGCAGCTCGATCGGCTGCCCAAGGCCGTGGCCAGCATCCTGCGCCAGGCCCTGCGCAAGGACCGCGGGAAGCGCTTCCAGAGCGCCCAGGAGTTCATCGACGCCATCGAGAGCTCGAGCGCCTTCCGCGAGCCCGGCGCCCTGCCCTCCTGGGCCGGCTCGGCCCTGGTGGTCCTGTCCCTGGCGGCCATCGGGCAGAGCGCCTGGATCTTCAAGCAAGAGGACCGCATCCAGGACTTGACCCAGGGCAGCGTCTCCATGGCCGCGGGCTCGGCCGGCGACCTCTCCAAGGCCGTCAACGCGGCGCGCGAGGTCAAGGACAAGGAGTACGCCGAGAAGATGGGCGAGCTGAGGGAGACGATCGCCGGACTGCGGTCAGGTCTACTCACCTCGGAGGACTCGCTTGCCAAGGCGCAGCTGGAGGTCGGAAGGCTGAACGGCCTCCTCCGAGATCAGGGCGACGGCGAGTCCCAGGCGGCCAACCTGCAAACGGCGCTCGACGAGAGGAACGCCGAGTTCGAGCGGTTGTATGAGGAGAACCGCATCCTGCGCCAGGACTTCGAGAAGCTCAGGGCCACGGTGCAGCGCATCGAGGACACGAACGAGCCGCGGGCCAAGATGGCGGCCTGCTTCGACGAGTTCATGCGCCGGCTCGAGGCCGGAGCCCACCGCTCGGCGTCGTCCTATCTGACGGCGCAGCAGAGCGAGGGCGTGTTCTTCAAGGAAAACCAGGACGGGCGCGACCTCCTGGTGGCCGTGGCCCAGCTATCGCTGCGCCTCGACGACCTGACCTACGCGCGCATGGGTGAAGCGCGGCGCACCCTCGAGGAGGTCGTCCCGCGCGAGCTGGTGTCGTTCGTGCTCGAGTCGAAGGACTGGATCGACTACAGCCCGGAGACTGACGGAGAGCCGGACCCGGGCGCCGCCATCCCGGCCCGCCGCCGCGCGCGCCTCGACGCCTACATCCAGGGCAGCCTGCGCCCGGCCCTCGAGGCGCGCATCCAGAGCCTCGAGGCCGAGCGCCTCGAGCGCTGGCGCAACGTCGCCGAGGGGCCCGCCTACCAGGACGCCGCGAACGCCATCGAGCTGGCCGAGGCCTTCGACGCGGACATCATGCCGCTGCTCGAACGCTACGTGCGCACGGCCCTGGGCGAGGTCGAAGGCGTCCAGGGCGAGCTGGACGTCGAGCGGCTCACGGCCCTGCCCCAGTTCGACACCTGGGCCGCCTGGATCGAAGCCCAGGACGCCGCCTCCCCCGGACGGCGCAACGAGGCCACGACCAGCGACCTGCGCCGCCTGCACGCGGCCCGCCGCTGGTACGGCTCGGGCCTGCCCAGCTCGATCTTCGACCTCGGCCGCGACGGCGTGCGCGCGGAGTCGGGCTCCCCCGCGGGGGACTGGCGCGCGCGCCTGACCCTGCAGCTCGAGCTCGACGCCAGCTCCGTCTGGCCACCGCCGAAGGACACCAGCCGTCTGTTCTGCAACCGCACCCCCGCGGACCAGGTGACCTGGATCCAGGACACGGTGCTCGAGTACTCCGGGACGGCGAAGAACGCCCGCGACGCGCGCCTCGAGCGGCGCATCTACCTCAGCGACGGCAGCTACACCGGCAGCCCGCAGACGGTCGAGCTGCGCCGCAGCGGCAGCGCCTTCCTGGCCGGCACCGAGCGCGTCCTCGACCTGCGCGATCCCTCCGGCACGGCCCGCGTGCGGGCCTTCGTCCCGAACCTGATCGAGCGCCGGCCCCCCGCCGGCTCGCCCCTGCAGCTGCTCGACCTGGCGGACTTCGCCGAGGTCTTGACCCGCGAGCCGCTCCTCTGCCTGGTGGTCGAGCGCGGCTCTACCGAGTACTGGCTCTCCCCGCGCTTCGGCCTCTTGCGCGAGGTGCGCCCGGCCTTCGAGCGCGAACTGATCTTCTCCAACCTCATCCCCTGAACATGCGCATCCCCCACCCCCGGCTGCCCCTCCTCCGTGCGACGGGTGCGGCGCTCCTGGCGCTGCTCGCCGCGTGCAGCAGTGACGGACTGAAGGGCGTCGACATCGTCGGGCCCAGCCGCAACTTCCCACGCTTCCCCTCTCAGGCCATCGAGGGCATCGTCTACGTCCAGGCCCGACTCGCCGATCAGCAGAAGCTGTTCGACGCCGACCTGGTCGCGGAGCACGGCGTCTTTCCGCTGGTCCTGACCCTGCAGCTCAAGGGCCAGGGACAGTCCGAGCGCCAGATCCGGCTCGAACCCGAACGGCTGAACCTGCGCATGTACCTGCCCGACGGCGGCGTCCTCGCGCCCCTGTCCCACGAGGAGGTCGCCGCCAAGCTCGAGGGCCAGGCCGCCGCCAACGCCTCGAGCAGCGCTCTGCGCGGGGGCCTCCTGGGGACCGAGGCCAACCGCGGCCTGGTGTACTTCCGCCTCGACCCGCAGAGCTACGAGGCCTCGGGACGCAACGCCCTGCACGTGGTCGACGGGCGCGCGACGCGCTTCGACCTGGCCAACTCCCTCCTGGCCTTCGACATCAACGTCGAGGACGAGATCCAGACCTTCTTCGTCGGCATCGAGCGCTGATGACTTCCACCATGAAGACGTTCCGACCCCTGGCCCCGCTGCTCCTCGCCCTGGCTGCCTGCAGCCTCGCCGCCTGCTCGTCGAGCTCGCTCCACGGCGCGAACCGCGGGCTGCTCGACGCCTCGCGCGCATCGATCGAGGCCGGGCGCTACCGCGAGGCGATCCAGTCCGCGGAGAGCGTGCTGGCCAGCACCGGCGAGGCCCAGAACGACTACCGCCTGCAGCGCTTCTTCGCGGCGCACCTGGTCTCCCGCGCCCACGCCGAGGCCGCCTTCGCGGCGCCCTTCCTCAGCGAGCCGGTCGTCGGCACCCAGTTCAGCCTGACGGGCAACGCCAGCTCGCGGCGGCCCTCGTCAGTCGCGCACCTGATCGCGGCCTGCTGGTGGGCCGACTGGACGCGGCAGTGGTTCGCGGGGGTCTCCGACGCGCCGCGCGAGGTGCGCGGCGAGGCGGTCCTGCCCCCCGACCTGGCCCAGTTCGGTCCCCTGAACGCCCTGGCCCAGGCGAACCTCCTGACCCTCGCGATCTACTGCCGCCTCGACTTCCAGGACAAGGTCGCCGACATCGTCACCGGCATCCCCGAGCTGCGCAGCCTCGACAGCTGCGAGGCCGTGCTGGAGGCCGCGCGCGTCCCCGCCTCCGCACGCGTCTGGGTCTACGCCGGCGTGTTCGAGCAGCTGACCGAGGAGGACCAGCGCGAGGCCTATCGCTTCGGAATCCGCGCGCGTTCGGCGGCGCTGGCGGAGGCCCAGTCGGGCTTCGGCGCGGCCCATCGCAAGGCCATCGCCGACTGGATCCTGAAGGAAAGCCAGTTCGTCTTCCGCTCGCCCTCGGGCAGCGTCTTCGACCCGAATCTCGACGGCTGCACGATCGACGGCACCCCGAACCTCGAGTACATCGCGGTGCGTCGCGGGCAATAGGCCAGGCCCCAGGGCCATCGTGCGGGGCCCCAGCGAGGCTCATGGAGCGCCCCTCAAGGGATGCGGCGTCCAGCTTCGATAGGTCCCCCATGACCCCCACGCGCGCCCTGCTCCTGCTCTTCTCCAGCGCCCTGCTCCTCGGCCTGGCGGCCTTCGTGCGCGGACCGCAGCCCGGCCGCGGCTCGAGCGGCGACCGGCCCGCGGCGGACTCCCTCGATGAGGCCCAGGTCGCGCGCCTCGCCGCGACGCGCATCCCGCTCCCGGCCGCCCACTTCGAGCAGTCCACGGGCCCCGACGTCGCCTCCGAGGAGCTGGCTGCAATCCTGGGCGAGGCCGCGGCCCTCGGACTGCTGAACGCCGCGTCCGTCGAGGCCTCGCGAGACGGCCGCCTCGAGGCCGACTTCGTCCTGCTCGAGGGCGAGACGTATGGGCAGGCGGGCGAGCGGCTCAGCGCCTACGGCGCAGAGCTCTGTGCCCTCGGCGACGAGGCGCGGGTGCGCCTCGTCAGTACAACGGGCCAGGACCTGGGGCAAGTGGACCTCTCGCTGGATGGGTTCGTGGACCTGTCGTCGCAGGACCCTGCGCTTCAGGCTGCGGCGCGCAAGCGCTGGTCCGTCGAGTCGCCGCTCCTGCTGCAACGCGCCTTGGCCGCTGACTAGCACAGACTTCTCACTCGCCTCGAACACGGCAGGCGGCGGCGTGAACGGCGAGACCCGAGTATCGTGGAGGCTTGGACCGAAATCCGCTTCCGTCGACTGCGAGATCCACGATGAGTCTGCGCCCCAGCACCCCCTCGGCGATCACCCACCTGGCCCTGGTCCTCGGCGCCGCCCCGCTCGCTGCCCAGAGCTCCGAGACCCCCTTCTTCACCGAGTCGCAGAAGTTCGTCGCCTCGGACGGCGCAGAGTTCGACGCCTTCGGTAGCTCCGCCAGCCTCTCGGGGAACACCCTCGTCGTCGGCTCCCCGGGCGCGGACAACGGCGCGGTCTACGTCTTCGCGCACAACGGCGTGGCCTGGGTCGAGACGGACAAGCTCGAGGCCGCCGGCCTCTCCCTGTTCGATCGCTTCGGGTCCGCGGTCGCACTGGAGGGCAACCTGCTCCTGGTCGGCGCTCCCGGCGACGACCAGCTCGGCACGGACGCCGGCGCGGTCTACCCCTACGAGCGCGTCGGCGGCGTCTGGGTCGAGGGCGCCAAGCTCGTGTCCAGCGACGGCGCAGCGCGCGACGACTTCGGCAAGCACGTCGCGCTCAGCGGCGACACGGCCGTGATCGGGGCTCCGCGCGCGGATGCCCTGGGGCACAACGCCGGGGCGGCCTACGTCTTCGAGCGCAACGGCGCAGCCTGGCTCGAGACCCAGAAGCTCCTGGCCAGCGACGGCGTCGGCCTCGACCACTTCGGTACGGTGGCGATCGACGGCGACACGATCGCCGTCGGAGCCCCCACCGACCGGCACATGAGCTTCGCCCCCGGGTCGGCCTACTTCTTCGCGCGCCAGGGCGCGACCTGGCTCGAGCAGGCGGCCTTCGAGGCACCGCTGCCGTCGGCCCACGACGCCTTTGGACACGCCCTGGCGGTCCAGGGCAACGAGGTCTTCGTGGCCCTGTTCACGCCCGGCGACGACGACCGTGGCGAGGTCCACTCCTATGCCCGCGGCGCCCAGGGCTGGGTGGCGGGCGAGACGCTCATCCCGAGCGAGCGCATGGATCACGACGGCTTCGGTATCTCCCTCGCGGTCGACGGGACGCGCTGCGTGGTCGGCGCCCGGACGGGCGCGACGGGGATCGACTCGGGCGTGGCCTACGTCTTCGAGCGCCCGGGCACGCGCTGGTACGAGGTGCAGAGGCTCGCCGCCAGCGACCCCGAGTTCCACGACCAGCTCGGCGGCACGGCCCTGATCGATGGAGCGCGCGTCGTCCTCAGCGCGCACCTGGACGACCATGCCGAGCAGAACGTCGGGTCCGCCTATGCGTACTCCGTCGCCCGTCCGGGAACCCCGTACTGCTTCGGCAACGCCTGCCCTTGCGCCAACGACGACCTCGAGGCCGGCTGCGCGAACTCGAGCGGTCGGGGCGCGATCCTGCTCGGCGTGGGTTCGGCGTCGGTGACCGGCGACGACATGGTGCTCATCGCCGACGGCATGCCCGCGAACAAGCCGGGCTTGATCTTCGCCGGGCCGACCCCCATGGAGGCGCCCTTCGGCGACGGCAAGCGCTGCTTCGGCGGCAGCCTGCGCCGGCTCCCGCCGCTGCAATCGAACGCCCAGGGCCGCGCCACCCAGGGCCCGGGGCTCGCCGCCCAGCTCGGCCTCGGCGCCGGAACCACGCTCAACTTCCAGAGCTGGTTCCGCGACCCGGGCGGGCCCTGCGCCAGCGGCTTCAACCTCTCGAGCGCCTATGCGCTGACGTTTCTGCCCTGACGGCTGGGCGCACCGCCGCCTTCAGCGCACAGGATCGATGGGCTCGAAGCGGTAGATCACCCAGTCGTCGTGGGTCGGCGGTCCGCCCGCCGCCGCGGCGGCCCGCCGCGCCCAGGTCGTCCCGTCCCAGTGCCAGAGATCATCGAGGTGGTCGTTCCCGTCGAACCCACCGGCAAGGATGGTCACTCCCAGCTGCTCGTCGAAGGCCATCGCAGGGTTGACGCGGGGCGAGGGACCGCTCGTCGCGCGCAGGGCCCAGTCGACCCCGTCCCACTCCCAGGTCTCCCCGTCGAAGGCACCGTCGTGGCCACCGAACAGCACGCTCACGCCGCGTAGCGCGTCGAAAGCCATGGCGTGCAGGCTACGTCGGGAAGGAAGTGTCGCGGGGTCGCGGCGAGTCCAGCCCAGTCCATCCCACTCGTACGTATCATTGGTCGGCTTGCCAGCGGAGCTGCCACCGCCCCCGTAGCCTCCGAAGAGCACGGTCAGGCCCCGCGACGAATCGAAGACCATCGCGTGCCTGTTCCTGAACGTCGGTCCGGAGGCGAAGGACTGGGTCCAGGTCGCGCCGTCCCAGAGCCAGGTTTCGTTGCTCAGGCCGCCCGCCGTGCGTCCGCCGAAGAGCACGGTCTGACCGCGTAGCGGGTCGAAAGCCATGCCCGGGCTGTAGCGCGGCGAGGGTCCTGTGGTCGCGACCTGCGTCCAACGGGTTCCATCCCATTCCCAGGTCTCGCCGTCGTAGACGCCGAAGCCGCGGAAGCCACCGAAAAGGGTCGTGACGCTGCGAGTGCTGTCGAAGGCCAAGGCGTGCCCCTCGCGGGCCGCGAGCCCGTCGCTGGCGCGCTGCAAGAAGCCGCCGGCCGCGCCGAGCTCGAAGGTCTGGTTCCCGGGTTCGCCATCGCGGCTGCCGAACAACACGGTCAACTGACGATCGCGGTCGTAGGTCGCCGCCAGGCTCGGGTCGCGCAAGCTCCTAGGCGGGGTGCGCTCCGCCGAGCAAGCGAGCGCGACTAGAAGGAGGAGCGCGAAGACCACGATGTTCATTGAACTCAGCTGGTTCATGGCGAGACCATCCGCCGTGGGCGCGCAGAGGTCGAGTGGTCTCTGAGTGAAGCCTGCATCAATACAAGCTCAACGCTGCGCGCCCCCTTTCGCGTGGGATCGGCACGGCCATCCGAGCCTTGATCAACGCTTCAGGCGCGTTCCATCGCACGTTGACCGTGCGTTGATCTTGCACTCCTAGACTCCTCGCCGCATCGCCGGCCAGCCCCCTCCTTGGGCCGTCGAGCCGGCCCAATGGCAGACATCCCTGCTGGGCCGAGGATCCTGACGAATCGAGTCACGTGCTCCCCCCCCACGCTGAACGACTCCGAACGTGACCTCCCGCACCCACTTGTGGTGGAGGCCTCTCATCGCGACCCTCTGTCTACTCACCCCGGCCTTGGCCCAGAGCGAACAGCTCGGCTCCCTGCGTGGTCAGGTACTGGACGGCGACTTTCGAGTTCCGCTGCCCGCAGCGCGGGTGACTTTGGTCGAAGTGTCGCGCAACGCGACGACGACGGACCAGGGCACCTGGGTGATTTCGGACGTGCCCGCGGGCCGCTACACCCTGATCTTCGCCAGGCAGGGCTACGCGCGCCAGGTGCGGACCGAGGTCATCGTCCGGGCTGGGCAACTGACGGAAATCGAAGTCTCCCTGGCCGGCGAGTTCGTCGACATGGACGAGTTCGTAGTTGAGGATGCCCTGGGGCTCGGGTCAGGGTCCGAGGCCGCGCTCCTCGCGCTGCGCCTGGAAAGCCCCGCCCTCTTGGACTCGATCAGCTCGGAGCTCATGAGCCGGGCCGGCGCCAGCGACGCCGCGAGCGCCCTGCGGCTGGTGGCGGGCGCGACGGTGCAGGACGGCCGCTTCGCCGTGATCCGCGGCCTCCCCGATCGCTACGTCAGCTCCCAGATCAACGGCGTGCGCCTGCCCTCCGCGGACGAGAACACCCGCGCCGCCGAGCTCGACCAGTTTCCTTCCGCGGTGATCGAGAGCATCCAGGTCTCGAAGACCTTCACGCCCGATCAGCAGGGGGACGCATCCGGGGGCGCGGTCGACGTGCGCCTCGAGGGAATCCCTGATGAGCGCGTAGCAACGCTCAAGCTGCAGACGAGTTACAACTCCCAGGTCACCGGGCGGAACGACTTTTTGACCTACGACGGAGGCGGGGTCGGCGACTTTGGACGCGAGGCGGACACCCGCGCGCCCCAGCTCGATCGGCTCGGCTCCAACTGGGACGGCGCCGCGGGGACGACCACGCGCGAGGCCCCCATCGACTCCAAGTGGTCCGTGGCCTTCGGCGATCGCCTGGAGCTGGACAACGGCTGGACCTTCGGCGGCTTCGCGAGCCTGTTCTACGAGCGCGACAGCTCCTTCTACGACAACGGGCGCAACGACCAGCTGTGGGTCGAGAGCCCCGGCGACCGACCGACGCCGAAACGCAACCAGTTCCAGGACAACGAGAGCTTCCAGACTGCGCTGTTCGACGTGACCCAGGCCTCGCGCTCCGTGCAGTGGGGCGGGCTGGGAACCCTGGGGCTCGAGAACGAGGACCACGCCCTGAGCCTGGCCTACTTGTACTCCCACACGGCCGAGGACAAGGCGACCCTGGCGACGGATACCCGCGGCAAGGAGTTCTTCTCCCCCGGCTACGACCCGGACGACCCGAACACACCCGGTCACGACCTTCCGGATCAGGCGCCCTACCTGCGCACCGACACCCTCGAGTACACGGAGCGCACGGCAGGTTCGCTGCAGCTCGCCGGGGAGCACAAGCTGCCCTTCGAGGGCGGCTGGATCTTCGGGCGCCCCGTGCTCGACTGGACCCTGTCCCGGAGCTTCGCGAACCTCGACCAGCCGGACAAGCGCCAGTTTGGCGGCCTCTGGAAACCCCAGCGCGGGATCATCCCCCCGACCTGGGAAGCCTTCAAGCCGGGCGCTAACTTCAATCTGGGCAACTTCCAGCGTATCTACAAGTCGATCGAGGAGGACAGCAGCCAGGCCAGCCTGGCCCTCGAGCTGCCCTTTGAGCAATGGAGCGGCGAGGAGGGGTACGTGAAGCTGGGGCGCTTCGACGACCGCGTCGGTCGCGACTTCGACCAGGACACGTTCAGCAACTTCGGCGACACGTCGACCTTCGAGGGCGATTTCGAGACTCCCTGGATCCGCGCCTTCGACGACGAGGACCACCCGATCTCGGAGTCGCTGTTCGACGTCGACTACCGCGGCGACCAGCGCATCAGCGCCTGGTACGGGATGGCCGACCTGCCGCTGAACGAGGAGCTGACCTTGATCGGGGGGGCGCGCTTCGAGTCGACCCAGATCGACATTATCAACGATCCGGAATCGGGGGCGACATGGATACCCCCGGGCGACCCCACCGTTGTGGCCCTGAACCCAGGGGACGCAGATGTCTTCTTTAGCCAGGACGACACGCTGCCGGCCCTCTCCTTGATCTATGAACCCAGCGAGCGATGGACGCTGCGGGCAGCCTACGCCGAAACGGTCGCACGCCAGACCTTCAAGGAGCTGACGCCGATCATCCAGCAGGAGTTCCTCGGTGGCCCGGTCTTCATCGGCAACCCCGAGCTGGGCCTGAGCGAGCTGACGAACTACGACCTGCGCCTCGACTACCGGCCCTACGAGGGTGGACTGCTCTCCCTCTCCTGGTTCCTCAAGAAGATCAACGACCCGATCGAGTACGTTCAGCGACCCCTCGACTTCGTCTTCACGACTCCGGTCAACTACACCAGCGGCGAGCTGTCCGGTTTCGAGGTCGAGGCACGACAGGACCTGGCACGCCTCTGGGATCCCCTGAGCGGGGTCGCCCTGGGCGGCAACGTAACGCTCATCGACTCGTCGGTGGTCCTGCCCGGGGACGAGGTAGCCCAGTTCGACCTGCCGAACATCCAGGCGCCCATGTCGACGCGCGACGCGACCGGTGCACCGGAGCACCTCTACAACGTCTACTTGACGTACGACCGCGAGCTCAGCGGGACCCAGGCCTCGGTCTTCTACACGGTGCGCGGCGACACCCTGGTAGCCGGAGCCGGCCAGGACGGCGGCAACTTCGTCCCGAACATCTACGCCCTCGAGTTCGGGACGCTGAACGCGAGCCTCTCCCAGCGCCTGGCGGACGGGGTGACGCTCCAACTCCAGGCCAAGAACCTGACGAACCCGCGCATCGAGCAGGTCTACCGCTCTCAGTACATCGGTGCCGACGCGCCGCAATCCTCTTTTACGACCGGCGTCGAGTTCACGATTGGGCTCAACATCAGCTTCTGAGCACTTAGGTGGAGAAACAAATGAAGCAAGCGATACGCACCCTCGGCCCACTGGCGGCCTGGATAGGCAGCCTGGCACTGGTCGCGGCCGCCGCGCCCCAGGAGTCCGGCACTACCGATGAGCCCTCCGCCGTGGGCGAAACCCGCGGGAGTGCAGTCGAGATGACGCGCGACGCCCTCGAGCGCTGGGTCGAGACCCGGCGCCTGATCTCCAGGGAGCGTCAGGACTGGACTCTGGGTCGCGAGGTGCTCGAGGACCGCATCGCCATGGTGCAGGGCGAGATCGCTTCTCTACGCGAGCGCATCGCGGCCGCCGAGGATGGGATCCACGAGACGGACGACAAGCGCGCGGAGCTCGAGCAGCGCAATGAGTCCCTGCGGGCCGACGCCGAGGCCCTGAGCGAGCGGGTCGTGGGTCTCGAGACGCGCACGCGGCGGCTGCTCCCACGCCTACCCGACCCACTCCGTGAGCGGGTCAGGCCCCTGAGTCAGCGCTTTCCCGCCAACCCCGGCGGTACGCAGGCGTCGCTCTCCGAGCGCTACCAGAACGTCGTGGGGATCCTGAACGCGGTCAACGACTTCCAGGGTCAGATCTGCGTGGCGAGCGAGGTGCTCGCCCTGGCGGACGGCACCTCGGCCGAGGTGGCTGCGCTCTACGTCGGCATCGGCAAGGGCTACTACGTGACGGCGGACGACGGGGCGGCCGGCGTCGGAGACGCCCACGCTGGGACCTGGGGCTGGACGCCCGCTGACGCCTCGGCGGCCGAGATTCGCCGCGCGATCCAGATCATGGAGAACACCGAGCCCGCCGCCTTCGTTTCCCTGCCCCTGGGCGCCGTGGCCCCGGCGGCTCTGCCCGCGGCGGATGCGTCGGGCGAGGAGGAAGAGTGATGTCCTTCAGCGTTCTACGACCGACTGCGCTCCTGGCCCTCGCCAGCGCTACGTCCGCTGCACAGGCTCCCGAGCCGTCTCAATCACGGACCTTCGAGGAGGCTAGCGCGAGCGTCGTCTCAGACCTCGGGCGGAGCCTCGCGGAGCTGGCGAGCCTGCGCGCGGAGATCGCGGCGGAGAAGGTGCCCATGGGACGCCAGCTGCGCGACCTCGAAGCCGAGCTGAGCTCCACCCGCGCCCTGTTCCAGGAGACGACCCGGCGCTCCGACCAGAGCGCCCTGGGGCTGGCCAACCTGCAGCGCGACATTCAGTACGGCGAGGAACAGGCCAGCTACCTCGGCAGTCTGCTCGGAGACTACACACGCAGCTTCGAGTCCGACCTGCACATCGCCGAGCTGCAACGCTACGAGGCCGTCCTCGGAGCCGCCAAGCTCGCCCCGGACGACACGAACCTCGAGGCGCGAGTCGTCTTCGAGCGCCAGGCCCTGCTGCTCGACACGTCCCTGGAGCGTCTCGAGCTCGCCCTGGGTGGCGCCACATTCGAAGGCCGCGCCGTGCTTCCTGACGGACTCGTGGGCGAAGGCACCTTTCTGCTGGTCGGCCCCTCGGCTCTGTTCCTGGCCAACGACGGGCAAGCGGTGGGCCTGGCCCAGCAGCACCTGGGCTCCCTCGAGCCGACCGTTGCCCCGTTCCCCGACGCCCGCGAGGCCGAGGCGGCGAGGCTTGCGGTGTCGACGCGGACCGGCTCACTGCCCCTCGATCCGACCCTGGGCAACGCGCACAAGATCGCAGCGACCCAGGAAAGCCTGCTCGACGAGGTCAAGAAGGGAGGAGAGGTCATGTGGCCCATCTTGGCCCTGGCCTCCGCCGCCCTGGCGGTCGCCCTCGGCAAGTGGCTCCAGCTGGCCCTGATCCGGCGACCGCGGCGTAGCAAGGTCGCAGCCCTGCTCGAGAGTGTCGCGGACGGCGATCAGGCGACGGCTCGGCTGCGCGTG
>JAJFFA010000269.1 GCA_021776885.1 Planctomycetota bacterium | reverse complement strand
TGGCCGCCCTCGATGCCGAGATCGAGAGCTTCACCATCGGGGTGGGAAACGAGTTCTCCCCCGACGTCCTGTCCCAGATCGGCACGGCGGGCTTCGTCTTCGCGGCGAACTTCTCCGAGCTGGCGGAGTCCTTCCGCGCGGTGGGCCGCACGATCGCCGACCGTGCCAGCTCCTTCTACCTGGTCAGCTACATCTCGCCCAAGAACGACGGCTCGGGTCCCCAGACCCTGCGCATCGAGGCCGAGCGCGACGGCGGCGTGGCGTCGACGGAGGTCGACTTTCCGACGGACTTCTTCTCCGCCGGTGGGGGCTTCGTGTCCCAGGCGGCCCTGGCTCCGAGCCTGGACAGCAGCGCTCGGGTGCGCGACCTGGCCGTGGATGCGGCGGACGGGGTCTACGCGATCTTCGAGACGGGCGGCACCCAGGCCCTCGTCGCCAAGTTCGACGGGGACGGCACTCCGGACGTGACCTTCGGCATCGGCGGGGCCGTGGTCCTGCCGATTCAGGGCGGGTCGCCCTGGCCGCGGGCCGTGGCGGTGAGCGCGGACGGTGCAGCGCTCTTCGTCGTCGTGTCCGAGTCCCTCGGCGGACAGCCGACGAACCGCGTGTACCAGCTCGATGGAAGCGGAGCCGTGCTGGGTACGCTCTCGATGACCGTGCCCGGGCCCTTGCGCGGTCATGTGAACGACGCCCTGGTGGACGCGGCCGGACGGCTGGTGGTCTGTGGTTCGGAAGGGCTCGATGCCGTCGACGGCCAGGCGCGCATGGCGATCTGGCGCTTCGTGACCGATCCGACCCTGGCCCAGGACACCGGCTTCGGACTGGGGGGCTTCGTCGGGCACGCGACCGACGGGGCGAACCGTCACGACGAGGCCTGGGCCGTGGCCGAGGACGCAGCCCTGGCCGAGCTGGTCATCGCGGGCACGGGCCACAACCCGGTGCGCGGCCAGGTCGACATGCAGGTTCTGCGCCTCGACGCGGCCGGCGGGCTGGTCGCGGGCTTCGGCAATGGGGGGGTGGTGGCGAGTGTCGGGCGCTTCCACGACTTCCCCGGAGGCGGACTGGGCGCGGGGCGCGCTGTGGCCCTGACCGGCGGCGGGGACGTGTACGTGATGGGCGAGCTGTCGGTGGCCCCGGGCTTGCCCAGCAGCTTGACCGTGCCGGCGGTGTGGGCGATGGACTCCAGCGGTACGCCGCGCGCGAGCTTCGCCGGCTCCTTCGACAACCCCTTCGGCCCGGGCAACGCCTTCGGGGCGCTGGGCCTGGTGACCCCCGGCCCCGCCCTCGCGGGGGATGCCAACGTGCTCTTCGGTCGCGACGTGCGCAGCGTGGGCGGCCTGCTCGCCCCCGAGGCCAGCGCCGCTGGGCCGGGCGAGCCCGTGCTCTCGGGCCCCCTGGTCTACGGCTTCCGCGAGAACGCCGAGGGGCACCAGGATGTCTTCATCCTCGTGCTGCGCGCCGACGGCTTCCTCGACGGCGCGTACAACAGCACCGGGTTCTTCATCGAGGACGGGACCCGCGCCGACGATGCGGACGAGCGGCCGACCTCGATGACGGTGCTCTCCGACGGTCGCACGATCCTGGGTGGGTCCTCGGTCGGGCCCGGCACGCCGGGGTCCGCCGACGCCCTGTTCTGGTTCGATTCCGACGCACGGCGCCGCCTGCGTCAGTAGCCGGCCGCTTGGAACTGGACGCTCCCGCCGCGCGCGTGCAGGATGTCGTCGGTGGTCAGTGATCCCCTACGCAAAGTGGCCCTGCGCGACGGACGCTACGCGCCCGAGGCCTTCCAGTTCCTGTTCGAGTCCCTCGACCACGCGGTGCGCATCGCGGGTCGTTCGGATGAGGAGGGGACGGCGCGCCACGTCTCGGGCCAGGAACTGCTGGAGGGCATGCGGGCCTACGCCCTCGAGCTCTTCGGGCCCCTGGCGGCGCAGGTCTGGCGCTCCTGGGGCGTGGTCTCGACCCTCGACTGGGGGCACGTGGTCTTCCGCCTGGTGGACGAGAAGCTCCTGAACCGCCAGGAGACGGACTCCCTCGAAGACTTCCGTGACGGCTTCGACTTCGAAGAGGCCTTCGTGCGTCACTACCGGCCCAAGCTGCCACCCGAGATCGGCGTGAATCCCGCTGAGGACGACGGGTAGGCGCGGCGATGCTCGATCGCCTGGCTCCCTGGAAGCGCAACCTGGCCCTGGCCGCCCTGGCGGTCCTGAGCCTGTGGTTCTGCTGGACCATCCGCGCCGTCCTCAACCCGCTGGTGCTCGGCTACCTGCTCGCGTACATCGTCCACCCGATGGTGTTCAAGCTCGAGCGGCGTGGCTGGAGCCGGCGCTCGTCCGCCAACATCATCTTCGCCCTCTTCGGCGCGATCGGCGTGGTCTTCAGCGTCGGCCTGTTCGTGCAGGGGCGCACCCTGGCCCGGGAGTTCGCGCGCTCGGAGGTCTGGGATGGCATCGAACGCCGGGTCGAGAGCGCGATGCTCGAGGCCGAGGCGTGGCTGCCCTCCATCGAGGACGACGCGGCGCCGCCGCAGGGCGCGCCCAGCGACGAGGAAGAGGCGCCATCGCCGACCGAGGGCGAGGCCGAGGGCGAGACGGTTCCCGAAAGCGAGGCCGTTCCCGAGGGCGAGCTGTCGGACGCAGCGGAGCCGGAGCTCGACCTGATCGCCCTGGGGCGCGACTACTTCAGTCAGCTCTCCCAGGAGCAGGCGGCGGAGGCCGGGATCGTTGCCCTGCGCGGGGCGGGCGGGGCCTGGGCGGTCCTGCGGCGCTGGTTCGGTTCGCTCTTCGCCTTCGGCACCCTGCTCTTCCTCCTGCCGCTCTACACCTACTTCCTGCTCTTCGAGCTCGACCGCACCCACCCCTTCGTGCGGCGCTATCGGCCGGTGCGCGCGCGCGCGCGCG
>JAJFFA010000268.1 GCA_021776885.1 Planctomycetota bacterium | reverse complement strand
ACGACCTCGACGTTCTCGGGCGCCTCTTCGGGGCTGAAGGTGTCGCCGACGAAGAGCAGCGTCCCGCCCCCGGCCAGTTCGCCGGCCAGGCTCAGGGCCGCGTGCACGTCGTGCCGCGCCGCGGCGGGCTCGAGGCGCGCGAGGGCACGCCGCGCCTCCTCGGGGAAGGCGGCGGGGCCGGCCAGCAGCGTCGCGCGCGAACCGGTCGAGATCAGGGTCACCCGCGCGCTGCGCGGGAGGCGCTCGATGCGCTCCTCGACCAGGGCTCGGGCCACATCGATGAAGCGCTCCTGGCTGTCGCGCCCACGGCGCGCCCCCATGGAGGCCGAGGCATCGAGGACACACACCAGGTGCTCGCTCTCGGCGGCTCCACAGGCCCGCGGCCCGCCCAGGGCCAGTCCGAGCAGGGTCGCCGCCAGGACCTCGAACCAGAAGGAGGGGCTGCGCCGCAGGGGTTCCCGGCGGCGTCCGGCCGAGTACGACTCGTCGCCACGGGTCCACAGGAACAGGGCGCTGACGACCTGCCGCCGGAAGCGTCTCTGGAACAGGTGCAGGGCCACGACGGCCGGCACGGCGACGAGCGCCAGGAGCCCGAGGGGATGCAGGAACACGGCGCGCGTACGGTAGCGCAGGGGGGTTGTTTTCCCTTGCCTGGGCCGCCTCTCCGGCGGCTTTCCAGGGGCGTGTATGCTGGGGGGCTACGCCACTTTTTCCCGAACCGCTCCCAGCCCCGATCCACAGCATGTTTCGACGCTCCTTGCCCCCCGTTCTCGCTCTCGCCGTCCTCTGCGCTGGGGCCCTGGCCCAGCAGTTCGTCCGTCAGCCCGGCAGCCTGCCCGGGGCCGTGCGCTGGACCGAGGGCGTGACCCTGGCCGACATCGATGCGGACGGTGACCTGGACGTGCTCCTGGCCGAGGGCGACGGCTTCGCGAGCGCCGGCCCCAAGCGCCAGAACGTGCTGCTGCGCAACGAGCTGGTCGAGCAGGGCAGCCTGTCGTTCGTGGACGAGAGCGTCGCGCGGCTCGGCGTGCATCTCTCGAACGCGAAGGGCGTCGAGGCCGCGGACGTGAACGGAGACGGCTTCCTGGATCTGCTGTTCTCCAACGCCTTCAACACCGACCCGCCCTTCCTCTACATCAACCGCGGTGCGGCCCAGCCGGGGTTCTTCGACATGCAGAGCGTGCAGCGTGGCCTGGGCGAGGCCCTGTCCTCGGCGGCGGCCCAGTTCGGCGACCTCGACGACGACGGGGACCTGGACCTGATCCTCTGCGACTCGGGCAACTCGTTCCTGGGGGGAGCGGGCGCCGCGCCGCGACTCTTCTTCAACGACGGCGACGGCTTCTTCACGGAGGACGCCGCAGCCCTGGGGGCGCCGGTGAAGGTGGCGCACATGGACCTGCAGCTCTTCGATGTGGACGGGGACTGGGACCTCGACTTCCTCGGCACCAACCGCGCCTCGAACTCGGGCGGGCTGCACTACCTGATGCTGAACGACGGCACCGGCCAGTTCAGCGATGTGTCGAACCTGATCCCCGCGACCTCGACCCTGACCTACGAGATCGAGCCCGCGGACCTGGACCTGGACGGCGACCAGGACCTCTTCAGCCTCAGCCAGACCGGCTTCCAGGAGGGGATCTTCCGCAGCGATCTGATCGAGACCGGCAGCCTGGGCTTCACGACGTTGACGCCCCTCAACCAGGGCACGGACGACAACGAGATCGCCCTCATCGACTACGACATGGACGGCGACCTCGACGTCCTGATCGGCTCCCTGGGCAGCCGCGAGCGCATGATCCGCAACGACGGCGCCCTGGGGCTGAGCAACGTCAGCAACATGACGATCACGGGCGTCTCCGACTCGACCCTGGACCTGGCGGTCGGCGACCTCGACGGCGACGGTGCCTACGACATCGTCACGGTCCAGGGAGAGTCGAACAGCGCCGAGTGGGGCAACAAGCTCTACCTCAACACCGGACCCGTCGACAGCCTGGCGCCCAAGGTGCTCGCCACCCAGGTGCCGGCCACGGCCGCGGCCTTCCCGCTGGTCGCCCGCGCGCGGATCCAGGACCAGGTGCGCGACGACGGCGTGCACTACGTGACCTCGAGCGCGCACTACGTCGCCCTGGCGGGGCAGGTCACGGACGTCTCCCTCGCGGGCGGCGTCTTCGCCCCCGCGGACGTCACGCTCCCGCCGGGCACTCGCGTGCGCTTCACGAACAACGACGCCGGAGCCGAGACCGTGGCCAGCACGACGGCGCCCTACGACTACGCCCTCGACCTGGCGGGGCAGGGGGGCAGCGCGGACTTCGTCTTCGTGCGCCCGGGCGTCTACGACTACGTGGCCCAGGGCGGGGGCGCCACGGGTCGCGTGACGATCACGGGCAGCCCGGCCCGCGTCGCCGGCTTCGACACCGGCGGCTCCCAGTTCCGCTACGCCCTGACCTGCATTCCGGTGGAGACGGGCGCCATCGCCCTCGAGCTCTCCTTCGTCGACGTGGCGGGGAACGAGAGCGTGCACGCGAGCGAGGTGATCCCCTACAGCGGCATGAACACCGTCGGTTCGGCCTACTGCACGAGCTCCGAGCACTCGGGCGGCGAGCGCGCGCGCCTGTGCGCCACGGGCAGCGCCGCGGTCAGCGACGACGACGTCACCCTGCGCGTGACCCGCGCCGCCGCGGGGCGTCCGGGCATCTTCTTCTACGGCCCGGCGGCGCTCGAGACGCCCTTCGGGGACGGCACGCGCTGCGTGGGCGGGGCCTTCGTCCGGCGCCTGCAGCCGCCGGTCCCCACGGACGGGGCGGGCAACGCCACCCAGGTCCTGGCCCTGACCCAGGCGCCGGCCGCGGCGGACATCACGGCCCAGGTGCCGATCACCATGCGCTTCCAGTACTGGGTCCGTGACGGCGGCTCGTCCACCAACCTGACGGACGGCCTGGCCATCGACTTCCGCTGATCGGGGCGCGCGCCTGATCGCTACAGCACCCGGCGCGGGGGGACCAGCACGTTGGCGGTCAGGAGGCCGCCGACCAGGGAGGTGGCG
>JAJFFA010000267.1 GCA_021776885.1 Planctomycetota bacterium | reverse complement strand
GGTGTTGACGATGATCAGGCGCGTGCTGGGCGTGATCTTGCCCAGCAGCTCCTCGGCGGAGAACGAGAAGCCCGTCTCCTCGCGCAGCTCGATCGGGACCGGCGTGGCGCCGCTGAAGCGGATCAGCGACTCGTAGATCGGGAAGCCCGGGTTGGGGTAGATGATCTCGGCCCCCGGCTCCCCGAACATCATGATCGCGTACAGCATCGTGGGCTTGCCCCCGGGGGCGATCACGATGCGGTCCGGATGGACCTCGGCCCCGCGGTAGCGGGCGATGTCCTCGCACACCGCCTTGCGCAGCTCGGGGATGCCCCGGGCCGGGGTGTACTTGTGCCAGCCGTCGCGCAGGGCCTTGATGCCCGCCTCGACGATATTGTCGGGGGTCGGGAAGTCCGGGGCCCCGATGTGCAAGTGCACGATGCTACGTCCCTGGGCCTCCAGGGCCTTGGCCTTCGCCAGGACTTCGAATGCGGTTTCCGTCCCCAGGAGGGACATGCTCTGGGCGAGTTGCAAGGCGGGGGCTCCGACGGGGGCGGGGGGGCGGTCTTGGGGCGGGGGGCGGCCTGGGGGCCTGCCAGCCCCGCGCGCGTTCATTAAAGTTGGCACGACCTGCGGGCCGCGCCGGGCGTGCTAATCTACACTTCGATCGGGCTCCCGTCCTCCTCCGGGCCGCCCCCCCCCACCCTGCCAACCACATCCCCCGGATCGCCCCGGGGTTGGCCCTGATTGTCCCCATGAACTTGCTCCCCGGGTATCCGTCCAGGCTGTTTGCCTGTGCGCTCGCTGCTCTCCCTGTCGTCGTCGCGGCCCTCGCGGCCCCGCTGGCCGCCCTGCCCCAGGCGACCCAGGACGACATCGTCTACGACAACCACAAGGGCCGCGCCCTGTTCTGGGAGGTCGGCTCGATCGAGCCGATCGTCTTCTCACCGCATCGGGACTTCTACTACGCGATCAACCAGCCGGGCTCACGCTTGGCCGCCTTCTCGACCGAGACCGGCGACCTCCTGTTCCAGGTCCCGATGGGACCCGGCCTGACCTCGCTCAAGGTGCGCCCCGGACGGCGCGAGCTGTGGATCGTCGACCGCATCACCTCGAGCGTCTCGGTCCTGGACATCGAGAGCGCGGAGGTCGTGCGCACCGTGCGCGTCGGCGCCGGCCCGCACGACATCGAATTCAGTGCGACCGGCGACCGGGCCTACGTCAGCTGTGCTGACGCCCAGACCGTCGACGTCGTGCGCACGTCCGACTATCGCGTGGTCAACTCGATTGCGATCCCCGCCAAGGAGCCGCGCGCCCTGGAGCGCATCGGCGCGCGGATCTACGTCGCCTCCTTCCTCTCCGGCAACGGGACCGCTTCGACCTCGGACCCGGTCACCGGCGAGGCCCTGGCCGTGCGCCACGTGTCGGACTTCCCCGGCGCGACGCCCCTGCCCGACCTCGACCTGTTCGCGATCCCGATCAGCCCGACACCCGAGACCGACGGCCTCGACCCCGCGTCGACCCAGTCCGGGATCGGCACCGTGCTGCTGAACATGCAGCGCCGGCCCGGAACCACCGAGCTCTGGATCCCGGGCACGGACGCCCTCAACGCGCTCCACGGCAGCGAGCCGGACTTCATCGCGGGCCAGGTGGTGCGCAACATCATCTCGATCATCGATCCCGTGGCGGGTACGCGTGAGGAGCTCGACCTCGACGCCCTCGCGCCGTCCGTCGACGAGCGCGCCTCGACGCCGACCAGCCTCGCCTTCACCGCAGACGGCTCGCGGGTCTTCGTCGCCGGCTACGGTTCGGAGACCGTCGGTGTCATCGACCTCGGCTCCGGTGCGCCCCAGTGGGCGGGGCAGATCCGCATCCACCCCTTCGGGACCTATCCCGATCGCGCGGGCGTGCGCGCCGTGGCGCTCTCCCCCGACGATCGCGTCCTCGTCACCCACAACAAGGGCGACAACTCGCACACCCGGATCCTGCTGGCGGACCTGCCGACGACGGGCAACTTCATCTACGACGCGCCCCAGCCGCAACGCCTGGGCTACGACCCGCTGCCGACCGCGCTCAAGCGTGGGCGCATTCTGTTCAACCGCACCCAGCACTCCCTGTCGAACACGTCGTCCTGCTTCTCGTGTCACATCGACGGGCACAACGACGGGCTGATCTGGGATCTCTCGGACTTCCTCGACCCCGAGGGCACCGACCCGGACGACCTGAGCTTCCCCGTCGACCACAAGGGCCCGATGGTGACCCAGAGCGTGCGCCGGCTGTTCGAGACCGGCCCCTACCACTGGCGCGGGGAGCGCAAGCGGCTGCAGCAGTTCGACAACGCGGTGACCGGCCTGCTCGAGCGCCACGTCAACGGGGAGCTGCGCAAGCTCGGCCCGGACTTTCCCTACATCTCGCAGTACATGCAGGAGCTCGCGCTCTATCCGAACCCGCGTCAGCCGCGGGACCGGCAGCTCACCCCCACCCAGCTCGAGGGCGCCGGCGTCTACCTCAACGAGCCGGTCGTGGACCAGCTGACCTGCGTCTCTTGCCACGCCCAGCCCCTGGGCACGACCAACGAGATCCTGAGCACACGCCGCGGCGGACTGTCGCCCACGGCTGTCGTGCCCTCCCTGCGTGGTGTCGGCGACAAGACCTCGCCCATGATGTTCATCGGCGGGCCCTTCGGTCGCCGCCCGGAGACCGGGGCCGGGTTCAACCACGGCGGGACCGCGACGACCATCGAGGAGCTCCTGCTCGAGCTGCACCAGGGCGCTCCCCTGTTCAACGTCAGCCCGACCCAGGCGGCCCAGGTCGAGGAATTCCTGCAGGCCTTCGATACGGGGCTGGCCCCCGCCGCGGGCTTCCAGGTGACGGCCCACCAGGCCAACGCGCAGAGCGTGGCCCAGGACGAGCTGCCGTTCCTGATAGCCCAGGCCGAGGCCGGGAACTGCGACCTGGTCTTCCGCGCGGGTCTGCAGACCTTCGGGACCCAGGTGGTCTACGCGACGGGCTACTACGACCCCGTCCTCGGTGCCTTCCGGCAGCCGTCCGAGACGCTGCAGGCCCTCAGCGCGACCCAACTGATCGCCCGCGCCCTCGGCGGCGACCCGGTGACTTTCCTCGGAGTGCCGTGCCTGATGGGTGTGCCCATGGGGATCGACCGGGACCACGACCGCGTCCTCGACTGGGACGAGGCGGCCCACGGAACCCACCCCGAGCGCTTCGACACGGACAACGACGAGTTCCCCGACGGTTACGAGCTCGAGTGGGGCATGAACCCCACCTCGAACAACAACAACTCGCCCGACACCCAGGCCCCGGGCCTGATCGGCGCCGTGAAGATCCGCTACGTCACGCAGAGCTCGATCAAGTTCGAGTTCGAGACCGACGAGGTCGTGCGCATGTTCGCCCACGTCGACGGCAGCGCCGTCCTGCGTCGTCCCTTGAGCCAGTCCTACGACCACCAGTTCTCGATCGTGCTCAGCGAGCTCGAGCCGGGTCGCAGCTACGACTTCCGCCTGGACCTCTACGACCCCCAGGACAACCTGACCCAGGTGCCCTTCCAGGCGAGCACCACGCCGCTCGTGATGCCCGAGCCGGTGCACCTCGAGTCGATCGACTTGACCCTGCTCTCCGGCGACCCCGACCGCCTGCTGGCGGTGGTCGCCGTGCAGCAAGGCGAGCTGCCGGCCCAGCCGGGCTACAACGTCCTCGCGTCGCTCTACCACATCGCCCATGACGGCACGCCGACGCTGATCGATTTCGGCGCCGCCCGCGCCTCGATGGCCAAACGCTCACGCTCGGTGACGACCATTGTGACCCCGCGCTTCAGCCCGCTCGAGCAGTACAGCGGCCGGGGCAACCAGGGAC
>JAJFFA010000266.1 GCA_021776885.1 Planctomycetota bacterium | reverse complement strand
GGAGCGCACGCGCACCTTCGGGGCGCGGCGCTCGCGGATGCGCTCGAGGTCGCGGATCAGATCGGCGGGCACCTGGTAGCGTCCCATCGGATCGCGCACCAGGCACTTGCGGATGACGAGGGCCAGGCCCTTCGAGACGTGGGGCGCCAGCTCGCGCGGGTCCGGAACGGGGTCGTAGAGCACGCTCGAGAGGATCTCGGCCACGCTCTCGCCGACGAAGGGCGGGCGTCCGCACACGGCCTGGAACAGGGACGCGCCGAAGGACCAGATGTCGGTGCGCGTGTCCGTATCGGAGGGATCGCGGGCCTGCTCGGGGCTGATGAAGTGCGGGGTGCCCAGGGTGCCGCCGCCGGTGCGCGTCAGGTTCGGGTCGTCCTCGGCGAAGGCCAGCCCCAGGTCGACCAGGCGCACCCGGTCGTGCTCGTCGATCAGCACGTTGGCCGGCTTGATGTCGCGGTGCACGACGCCGGCCTCGTAGAAGTGCTGCAGGGCGTCGGCGAGCTGGATGAAGAAGCGCAGGGCCTCGCGCTCCGAGAGCGGCCCGCCCTCGCGCAGGCGCTGGGACAGGGGCACGCCCTCGACCAGCTCCATGGCGTACCACCAGCGGCCGTCGATCTCGCCCATGTCGATGGCGGAGATCACCCCGGGGTGGGCCAGGCGCGCGGCGGTGCGCGCCTCGCGCTGCAGGCGGCGCACCGCGCGGGTGGTGCCGACCAGTTCCGCGTGCAGGATCTTGATCGCCACCGGGCGCTCGACCGCGAGCTGTACGGCGCGGTACACGGTGCCGGTGGCGCCGCGGCCCAGGAGCCCTTCGAGGCGGTAGCCGGCGATGCGCGGCAAGGGTCGGCGCGCACCGGGGCTCTGCGTGTGCGCCGGGGCGTCCGCTTCCCGCTCCGTCGAGGGTTCGGGCTCGGGCTCGGGCTCGGGGGCAGGCAAGGACTCGGGGTCGCTCACGACCCCTAGGCTATCGACTCGATCCCGGCCCGTTTCACTCCTCGTCGGCCTCGGGCGCCGAATCCCCGTCCTGGGAGCGGGAAGGGGCCTTCTTGCGCTTCTTGGCGAGGCCGTACTTCTCGAGCTTGCGCTGCAGGGCGAAGCGGCTGATGCCCAGGGTCTCGGAGGCGCGGCTCTTGTTCCCCCCCGCCTGGGCCAGGGCGGCCTCGATCGAGCGCCGCTCGAGGTCGGCCACCGCGGTCTTGATGTCCCCCGACTGCACGACCGCGGCACCACCCAGGGGGGCGCGCTCGGCGCTGCGCCCCTCGCGCACGGCGTCGGAGAGGTGCTCCAGGGACACCGCGTCCTTGGCCAGCACGACCAAACGGCGCATCTCGTTCTCGAGCTCGCGCACGTTCCCCGGCCAGTCGTGGCTGACGAGGCAGGCCATCACCTCGTGGGGCAGGGACAGGACCTCGCGCCCCGCGTCCCGTGCGGCCCGCGCCAGGAGGTGGTCGGCCAAGAGCGGGATGTCGTCGCGGCGCTCGCGCAGGGCGGGCAGACGCACCGTCAGCACCGCGATGCGGTAGAAGAGGTCCTCGCGGAAGTTGCCCTCGCGCACCAGCTGCTCGAGGTCGTGGTGGCTGGCCGCCAGGACGCGCACGTCCACCTGCACCACGCGGTCCGAGCCGAGCACGCGGAACTCCCCCTCCTGCAGCACGCGCAGGAGCTTCTTCTGCATCTCGGTGCTCATGTCCCCGATCTCATCCAGGAACAGGGTCCCGCCGTCCGCCTGCTCGAGCAGACCCTTCTTCGATTTGTAGGCGCCGGTGAAGGCGCCCCGGGCGTGGCCGAAGAGCTCGGATTCGAGCAGGGTGTCGGGCAGGGCGGCGCAGTTCTCGGTGACGAAGGGCTTCGTCTTGCGCTCGCCATTGAAGTGGATGGCGCGGGCGATCAGCTCCTTGCCCGTCCCGCTCTCGCCGTGGATCAGGACCGGCAGGTCCGACTCGATGATGCGGTCCAGGGCGCCGAAGATGTCCTTCATCGTGTCGCTGGCGCCCACGATCGCGGTGTAGTCGTAGCGCCCGCGCTCGCGGCCCAGCTCCTTGCGCACCACGGCCAGCTCCGTGTCGCGGTCGCGCACCTTGCGCCCGAGCTGCTCGTTCAGGCGCTCGATCTGGCGCCGGGACTCGGACAGGCGCTGGTTGTGCACGCGCAGCTCGGAGACGAGCTGCGCGTTGCGGATCGCGATCGAGGCCTGGCCCGCGAAGAGCTCGACCAGCTCGAGGTCCTGCTGCGTGAAGGCGCCGAACTGCAGCCGATTGTCGACGTAGAGCACGCCGCGGATGCGCCCGTCGGTGGCGATCGGCAGGCACATGACCGAGCGCAGGCGCAGGTCCTCGACGCTGGCCATGCCGTCGAAGCGTTCGTCCTGGGAGGCGTCGAGGGAGAGCACCGCCTGCCCCGACTCCACCACCCGTCCGGCGATGCCGCTCGACAGGCGCGAGCGTGGGACGACGATGTCCGACTGGTCGAAGGCGCGCGCCACGCGCACGTTCATCGTGGCCACGTCGGGCAGCGCGTCCACGTCCTCGTCCGCAGCGTCCTTGGCGCGGTCATGGAGCAAGAGGAAGCCGCGCTCGCCACCGACCAGAGAGACGGCCGAGTCGACGATCTGCCGCAGGAGCGGCAGGAGCTCCGTCTCGCGCACCAGCTCGTGGGTGATGCGGGCGTAGACGCGCAGGTTCTCGCGCTCGACCCGGGCCTCCCCCGAGAGGGTCTTGAGTCCCACCTCTTCGGCCTCGTCCTCGGGCCCGATGCGCACGGTGTCCTGGGGCAGCTCCAGAATCTCGGGCGCGCCCAGGCGCATGCGCGTGTCCCCCACCTGCACCTCGTCCCCGGGCTGGAGCAGCCGGCGCGTGACCCGCTCCCCGTTGACGCGCGTCCCGTTGGCGGAGCCCAGGTCGATCACCCAGGCCTTGCCGTCCTCGGTCTCGATGCGGCTGTGGTGGCGCGACACCAGGGTGTTCGCCAGGCGAATGTCGTTGTCGAGGGCGCGCCCGATGGAGATCACCGGACCCGGCAACTCGAGCTCGCTCGACTGTCCTTCTTCGACGACGGTCAGCTTCATGTACAGTGGATGAGGTCGGAGCGCAGCCTGGGCAACCTGAGTGAAATCGCTCTCCATGTCCGATCCATACCCGGCGCAGATGTTCGGTAACCGCACATCCACCGACAACCCGTCGTAGATGACACCTAAACCCTGGTATCACAAGGGCTTGCGCTTTGAGTGCACCCAGTGTGGGCAGTGCTGTGCCAGCAACGGCGAGTACGAGTACCTCTATTTGAGCGACCACGACGTCGCCGCCCTGGCCGCGCAACTGGGCGAGGACGAGGCCACCTTCCGGGCCCAGCGCTGCGAGCTCGAGGAGGGCTACACGGTGCTCCACACCCCCGGCGAGACCTGCCCCTTCCTGGGTGCCGACCGGCGCTGCCAGGTCTACGCCGCGCGGCCCATGCAGTGCCGCACCTGGCCCTTCTGGCAGGAGAACCTGAAGCAGGAGCGCTGGCAGGGTCCGGTCAAGGCGATCTGCCCGGGGATCGGCAAGGGCCCCCTGTACTCGGCCGCGGAGGTGGAGCGCATCGCCCGTGAGAACGAGGAGTGGTACGAGGGCGAGGACGACGGGCGGGACCCATCCCGGGGCAGCTGACGTGACCCAGATCGTCGTCGAGGACCTGACGAAGACGTTCCATGTCGCGCAGCGCCGCCCCGGATTCGGGGGAGCCGTCGCAGGCCTCTTCCACCGCCGCCGGCGCGAGGTGCGCGCCCTGGACGGCATCAGCTTCGAGATCGAGCCCGGCGAACTCGTGGCCTACATCGGCCCCAACGG
>JAJFFA010000265.1 GCA_021776885.1 Planctomycetota bacterium | reverse complement strand
GAAGACCGCGCGCAGGGCGTCGAGCACGGCGGCCTTGACCCGGGTCGGCTCGAGGCGGCTGCTGCAGAGCACGTCGGCGGCGTGCTCGCTGAAGCGCTCGCGCTCGGCGCGGCCGAACCAGAGTTCGGGCGAGGCACCCTCGGGCGGCTCGTGCCGCCAGGAGACCTCTTCACCGGGGCGGGTTCCCTCGAGCTCGTTCAGGGCCGCGGCCAGGGCGGCCAGGTCCGGGCGCGGCTGGACGAAGCGCTCGAGGTCGAACCACGAGAGGGTGCCGATCACGAGGCGATGGGTGAAGCCCTCGCGGGCGGGGGCGGAGAACAGCAGGCGATCGGCGTCGTTCGAGCCGAACAGGGCGTGGCGTCCCGGGTCGAAGCCCTCGTGCCCGGCCGGGGCGCTCCAGCAGGCGAAGTCGAGGTGCACCAGGTCGTCGAGGGTGCAGGCCGAGAGGCGCTGCCGGTCGGCGCGCAGACGCTCGAGCTTGCCGTGCCAGAGCTGCGCGTAGGCCTCGGGCTGGTCGAGGATCTCGGGCAGGCGCTCGAGCGCCTCGCGGGTGGCGTGCTCGTAGCGCCCGCGCGGGTCGAGGCCCGCGAGGTCAGCGGCCCAGGGCGACTGCTCGGGGTCAGCCAGGGCGCCGATGATGGCGTCGGTGACGAAGGCGGCCTCGTCGGGCACACGGAAGAAATCCCCTGCTGCTGCGGCGGCCACCAGGCGCGGGGCGCGCTCGAGGGCCTCTGCGGGTCGCAGGACGGCGAAGGCCGCGCAGACCCCGTCCGTATCGAAGTGGTTGTTCACCAGCGCCACGCAGTCCGCTGCTCGCGCGGCGCGCTCGTCCGCCGGGAGGGCGGCGAAGGCCAGGGCGATCTCGGTCGACAGGTCGCGCTTCAGGTCGCGCGGCGTCGTGTTGCCGGGCCAGTGGGAGAGGTTCAGTCCGGGGGCGCCGAAGGCGCCATCGACGCTGACGACGGGCTCGTCACCGGGTTCGGTCTGGATACGGAAGGGCAGGTCCATCGCAGCGGCAGGGCGAAGGGGGGCGCGCCTCAGCGCCTGTCGTCCAGAGCGTCGAGGTTCTTGCGCGCGTCCTCCAGCGCCTTGCGCGCCAGGGCCAGCTCCGCTTCGGGCGCGTCGCCGCGCTCGATCAGCTCCCGGGACAGCTCGATGGCGCGGTTGTACCAGGCCCGGGCCTGCTCGGAGTCGCGCTCGAGGTGATAGTGCAGCACCACGGCCGCGTCGTTGTAGAGGTGCGCCATGTGCGGGGCCCGTTCGCGGGCCGAGGCGTAGGCCCCCAGTGCGATCTCGAAGTACTTCGTCGCCTCGGCGCGCTGCTCCTCGTCCTGCGACTCGGCCAGCTCACGTCCGGCGAAGCGCGCGAACAGCCCCAGGTTGTTCCAGCGCTCCCAGTCGTGGTCCTCGACCACGGCCAGGACCTGGCCCAGGCGCGCGGCGTCGGCCCAGCGCTCCTCGCGGTGGCAGTAGCCGGCCAGCCAGTCGAGGATCGGCGCGCGGCTGCGCAGGTCTTCCTCGACGCGCGCCACCAGGTTCGGTGGGTCGAGGTCGAAGAGCGTGGCCAGGGCGTCGACGGCCGCGCCGAAGTCCTTGCGCTGATAGCGCGCCAGGGCGATGTAGAAGTGCGCGTCGACGTAGGTGGGCTGCTTGTCGAGGGCCTCCTGGAAGGCACGCTCGGCGGGCTCGAAGAGACCGTCCTGCAGGCGCGCCCAGCCGAGCCACCAGAGCAGCAGCGCGTTGCCCGGTTCCGTCGCGCCCTCGCGCTCGGTCCAGTCGGCGTTGGCGCGCTCGAGGGTCTTGATGAAGCGTGTGTGGGCGTCCGGCGTGGAGAGCCAGTCGAGCAGGCGCGGGAACTCCAGCCCGCTGGGCTCCAGGGACAGGGCCACCGAGAAGGCCGTCGAGGCCAGGTCGAGGTTCTTCTCGTAGACGCGCGCGTAGCCGAGCTGGCGGCGCACCTCCGCGCGGAAGGGAGGTGAGCTCGACGGGTCCGAGGGCGGGGCCTCGAGGGCCAGGCGGGCGGCGTGTTCGAAGGATTCGGCCGCGGCCGCGAGCTGGGCCGTGGCGGCGGCCTCGAGCGCGGCGTCCGCCGCGCTGACGACGTACTCGGAGAAGTGCACGCGGCCCAGGACGTAGTGGGCCTGGGCGGACGCGGGACGCAGCTCGACGGCGCGCTCGCCGGCGCGGGCGGCGAGACCCAGGTCCTGCGTGTACCAGGCCGACTCGGCCAGGGCGACCCAGGCATCCTCGAAGCGCGCGTCGCCGCTGGCCGTGACCTGGGACAGGAACTCGACGGCGTCCTGGAACGACACGCCGGTGGTGCGCTCCGGGATCCCCGAGCGCAGGTGGTCCATGGCGCGCCGGTGGCAGGCCATGCCGTAGAGGTAGGAGAGCTCGGTGCCCTCGCTGCCGGACCACGCGAGCCGGTCGATCTCGTCCAGCGCGTCGTTGATCCGGCCCTGCTCCATCCAGGCGCGCAGGATCCAGAGCTGCGTCGACAGGCCGCCGTCACCGAGGGTGTGGGCCTGCAGGAAGAGCTGCTCGGCGTCGGCGGGGCGACCCAGCTCGAGCATGGAGCGCCCGCGCGCGAGCAGGTCGGCGACCTCCGCTTCGGGGCTGCGCACCGGCTCGTCGTCCCCGCAGACCCAGGGCGCGCTGGCCGCGCTGGCCGCGCTGGGGGTGACGTGCGGCGCACTCGCCGGGGCGGCGCCGGGGCACAGGGCCAGGAGCTGGAGCAGGGTGTGCAGCATCAGTTGTCGCGGTAGAGCCAGACGAGCACGGGCTGGATCGTCTCGGCGATGGCCTCGTTGTCGCCGGCCAGGACGCGGTCGCACAGGGGCAGGAACTGCTCGCGCACGATGGCCCGGGCCACCTCCGGCGGTCCGATCTCGATGGCGCGCTCGAAGTACGTCTTGGCGCGCGCCGGGTCGTTCTTCAAGGTCAGATAGACCAGGCCCATGTTCTGGTGCGCGTCGCCCCAGGCCTCCTTCAGGTCGACCAGCTCCTGGCCCTCGAGGGTGCTGCTCGGGATCTGTTCGGCGCCCAGGTCGATCGAGCGCTGCAGGTAGCGCTCGGCGGCCTCCACGTCGTCGCGCAGGTAGTAGACCATCACGAGCCCGGTGTCGTTGACGACCCGCACGTCGTCCGGGTTGAGCCGCACGGCCTCCTCGTAGGCGGCGAAGCTGCGCTGCATCAGCTCGACGGCACGCGCGCGCTGGCGCTCGGCCTGCCGCTCGAGCTCGGCCTTTTCGGCGGCGTCGGCACTCTCGCGCGCCAGGTGCAGGGCGAGCAGGGCCTCGTTCTCGAGCAGCACGGCGGCGTCGCGGTTGAAGAAGCCGGCGTTGTTCGCCTTGTCCGCGTCCTCGGGCAGGTAGGCGTGGATGTAGTCGGCGATGGCGGCCGCGTTGACCATGCTGTCCACGTCGAGGGGCTCTTTCGAGTACTCGTACAGCACCAGCTCGAGCCCCAGGAGCGCCGAGCCCAGGCGACCCTCGATCTGCCACAGGAGGCCACCCTCCAGCACGTCCTCCGTCGACAGGAAGGCTTGCTTCGCCCCGCGCAGGTCCCCCTGGGCGTGCCGGCACCAGCCGAGCCCGGCGCGGCACACGACCTCGTAGCCGAGGCAGGCCGTCTCCACTCCGGGGTCCATGGCGCGGCACTCGCGGAAGGCCAGCTCCGCGCGCCGGAAGGCGTCGCAGTTCAGGACCGGGGCCGCGTCGCTGGCCGTGTCCGCACCGACCTGCGCGCCCTCGTCCGAGGCCACGCTGGCCTCGGTCGCGACCTCGCCGCCCTCGTCCGTCGCCGCGCCCTCGTCCACGCTCGGCTCGGGCTGGGTCGCGGCGCGGAACTCGTCGAGGGCCTGCTCGAAGTGCTGCACCGCCGGGTACCAGGCGCCGAGGGGCTCGCCGGGGTGTCGCGTCCGGAAGCGCGTGTAGTACTCGAAGACCCCCTCGCGCCCGCTGCTCTCGCTGG
Source organism: Planctomycetota bacterium (assembly GCA_021776885.1). Taxonomy (GTDB): domain Bacteria; phylum Planctomycetota; class UBA1135; order UBA1135; genus JAJFFA01. The sequence continues at coordinate 1,152 of JAJFFA010000265.1, read as the reverse complement.
CGACGAGCACCAGGCGGTTGTGCAGCGACTCGTCGTCGGGCATCAGGTCGAGGCCGTTCTCGAGGGTCTTCTGCGCGTCCCCCAGGCGCTCCTCCCACTGGTAGAGGTTCGCGAGCTGCAGCCAGGCCCAGGGATCCTCCGGCGTCTCGCCGATCAGCCCGGAGAGGGTGGTCTCGGTCTCGCTGAAGAGCGCAGCGGCGTCCTCCTCGGCGCCGCGCAGCTCGACGTAGACCCCGAACGCGGCCTCTGCCAAGGTGCGCGCCGGCGAGACCTCGAGGGCCTCGTCCGTGGGCATCGCTGCCGCGGCACGGGCGTAGGTCAGGGCCTTCTGGCTGTCGCTCGCCATGCGCGCCGAGCGGCTGGCGTACACGAGGGCGGCGGTACCGCGCCCCAGGCGCGCCGCCGTCTCGAAGTTCGACAGGGCGTCCTCGTAGAAGAACTGCGGTTGTGAATCAGTGGCGGCGGTGGCGAAGGCGGCGCGCCCGCGCTCGTACCAGGCCTGCGGGTCTTCCGCCGCCAGGCTGACGGCCTCGTCGAGGGGCAGCAGCGCGTCGCGCGGCTTGCCCTCGTCGAACAGGCGCCGACCGCGCTCGAGGTAGTCGGCGACCAGGAGCTCGGCGAGCACGCCGCGGGCCTGGACGAAGTCACCCCTGTGGATGGCTTCGATGGCGGCCGCGCGCGCGTCGGATGTCGCCGCCGCGTCGCCGTTCGCATCGCGCGCCGGGTCTCCCGAGGGGGGCCGCGTGCCGTCCGCACCCAGGCTCGAGCTCTCCCCGGCGCCCGGGAGGCTGGCACATGAGGTGGCGAGGCTCGACAGGGTCAGGGAGCAGGCGAGGACCCAGGGGCGCAGGCCGGGGCCAGGCTGGGGACGGTGGGCGGCGGTGGGGCGGGGTTGCATCGTCGAGGGGCTAGGCGACGGGGTCGCGTGGGTCACGCGGGGTCAAGGGAGGAAGCGACCCGGGGGGCGTGGGCTCCAGGGGCCGTGATTCTGCTGGGGCCGTATATAAGGTATTCGCGGAAGACTCCCCGGCGTCCGCCGTCGTTTCCCGCCTCACCATCCCTCGACCGGGCCCCCGACCACGCATGCTTCGAGCGCACGCCCCCTCCCGTTCTCCCCGCCGCCCCAGCCGCAGCTCCCGCCCCGGTGTCCTG
>JAJFFA010000264.1 GCA_021776885.1 Planctomycetota bacterium | reverse complement strand
GGTCCGAACCGGCCTCGGTGACCCAGGCGAAGCGCCCCGTGGGGTGCAGCACGATGGCGCTGGGCAGGGGGCCGGTCGAGAGCTCGCTCTCGTCCTGCAGGTCCCCCGAGGTCGGGTCGATGGAGAAGGCCTGGATGCTCTTGGTGTCGCCGAGCAGGGCGTAGGCGGTTCCGGCGGCCGAGTCGAGGACGAGGTCGACGGGGCTTCCGCCCGTGGGCTGGAAGGTGACGGCCGGGCTCAGGGCACCGGTGTCGACATCGCGCCGGTGGATGGCCACCGCCCCGTCGTCCCGGTTGGCGACGTACGCGTAGCGGCCCGCCGTCTCGATGCGCACCCGGGTGGGGGCGTCGCCGGTGAAGAGCGCCGTCGGGTTGGAGAGCAGGCCGTCATCCGTGGGGTCGATGGCGTAGGTCCAGACCTGATCGGCCCCCTCGGCGGTGACGTACAGGCTGCGACCCTCGGGCCCGAGCTCGAGGGAGTGCGGGCCCGCGCCCAGGGGCAGGGAGTCGACGTGGGTCAACTCGCTACTCAGGGGGTCGAGGCGCCAGACCGAGAGGGTGGTCAGGTTGAGCCCATCGCCGCGGTGGGCGACGTAGACGGAGCCGCCGCTCGGTCCGGCGAGCAAGGCGTTCGCTTCCCCCGTGCCGTCGGGGACGTCGACGAAGCCGTAGCTGCTCGGCGTTCCCTTCGCGGCGTCGACGAGGAGCGTCGTCAGAGTCGAATCCGAACTGCCGACGAGGGCGTAGCGCGGCGGCTCGACCGCGCCCAGGCGCAGGTCGAAGGACGTGCTGCCCAGGGGCCCGCTGGCCGTGACGCTGAAGTCGGCGAGGGGCGCGGTCGTGACCGGGACGCCGCTGATCACGCCGCTGACGGGGTCGAGGCTCAGGCCGAGCGGAAGCGGCGGGTCGACTTCGAATTGATCGACGTCACCGCCGTAGGTGGGCGTGTTGTCCGGGATCCGAACCCCGGCGTGGTAGAAGGTGACGGGCGCCGAATAGCCGAGGTTCGCCGGTGCGCTGAGGGTCGGCGCGGTGCTTCCGGTCGATCCTCCACCGCAGCCGGCCAGGGCGAGGACCAGCAGAGTCAGGATGGAGCGGGAGTTGTCGGTCGAGGTGAACATCAAGAATCCTTCCAGCACCCCCCCTCCACTAATGCGAAGGGTGGGCGGGATGCGGAATGGGAAGCGAGTTGGGAGGCGACGCCTGGGCGTCACGGATACAAACTGGGGATCCGTAGGATCCAGCAGGGTTCCTGGGAACCCCGAGAGCTGCTGGACTTCAGCTACCAGGCTAGCCTGGGGGGGCTGGAGAGGCTAGCTGCCCGGTCCGAAACCCACACATTATGGGTGATACCCAAGAACGCGCATTGACGGGGCCCCAGGCCTCAGACGCCGACTCCCGGGAGCCGGCGGCAGAGGTGATCGAGGTCGAGGTCGAGCGCATGCCCCCGGAGGGCGAGGCCCAGGCCACGCCGGGCTTCGGGGACGTGTTCAAGGCCCGCATCGGTCCCCTGACGGCGGGGCTGATCGTCGACGTGGTCGATCTCTCGACCTTTGGCGCCCCGGGGCTCGTGATCGGAGCCCTCGCCGGCTGGGTCCTGGCCGGTCAGCTGCGCTTCTCCTGGCGCGGGCGCCTCAGCGCCGCCGCGGCCTGTGGGGTGTACTGCCTCTTCCCGCCGACGAACTTCCTGCCCCTGGCCACGCTGATCGCTGCCTTCGCCCCGGTGCGTGCCCAGGGCCAGGGCCAGGGCCGGGGCCGGGGCCGGGACCAGGGCTAGGGCGCCCTCACCCGGGCCCTGGTTGCGTAGAGTCGCCCCGATGACGGCCCCGTCCACCGAACCCCTCGCCCTGGCCCTGGCGGCCTGGGCCCTCGCCGGCTGCGGCTCCGAAGCCGCCCCCGAGCGCGCCGCCGCGCGGCCCAACGTCATCGTCGTCTCGATCGACACCCTGCGCCCCGACCACCTCGGCTGCTATGGCTACGAGCGAGCGACGTCGCCGCGCCTCGACCACTTCGCAGAGGGCGCGCTCCTGTTCGAGGCCGCACAGAGCGTCTCCCCCTGGACCGCCCCGGCCTTGATCTCGCTGATGACCTCGCTGCACCCCGAGGCGCACGGAGTCATGGATGCGCCCGATCCCGGCCGCCTGGCCGATGGCGCGGTGACCCTGGCCGAGGTCCTGTCCGACGCGGGCTACGCCACGGGGGCGTTCACCGAAGGCGGCTACGCCAAGGGCGACTTCGGCCTCGAGCAGGGCTTCGACGTCTACCCGCGCAACCGCGGCGACGACGCGAACCACACCTCGAACCGGCGCTTCCCGAGCCGCTTGAAGTCGAACCTGGAGCGCGCCTTCGCCTGGCTCGAGGAGCGCGGGAGCGAGCCCTTCTTCCTCTTCCTGCAGACCTACGAGCCGCACTCGCCGCTGCGCGCCCCCGAGAGCTACGTGCGCCGCTGGCGCCCCGACTACGACGAGGCGGCGGACCACGCTCTGGCCAGCGCCGCGATCGAGCGCTGGAACGCGCAGCGCGTCGTCGATCCCGAGGGCTTGGCCGCGATCCGTCGCCACAGCTACCACTGCGAGTTCTCGGATACGGCCTTCCCGAAGGACGGCAAGGCCTTGACGGACGCCAGCCGCGAGGCGGGCGTCTCGATCGCCAAGGGCGAGGCGGCCGCGATCCCCGAGGTGGTCGATTGGTTCCGTGACCTGTACGACGCCGAGATCCGCTACACGGACGACCAGCTCGGCCGCCTGTGGACCTGGCTCGCCGAGTCGGGCCACGGCGAGGATACGATCGTGGTCGTCGTCAGCGACCACGGCGAGGGCCTGGGCGAGCACGGACGCATGGGCCACGGCCACGTCCTGTACGACGAGCTGATCCACATCCTCTTCATCCTGCGCATCCCGGCCCTGATCGAGGTGCCCTTCGAGCGCGCGGGCCGCATCCCGGACGTGGTACGCCTGGTGGACGTGATGCCCACCTTGCTCGAGCTCCTGGCCCTCGACCCGGGCGACCTCCCGCTCCAGGGTTCGAGCCTGATCGCCTTGCTCGAAGGCCGCAAGGAACCGCGCCTGGCCTTCTCCCACGCGGACCGCAGCGAGCTGACGGAGCTCTACGCCGTGCGCCGCGGCGGCTTCCGCCTGATCTACGACAAGCTCAGCGGCGAGCGCTGGCTCTACGATCTGACCAGCGACCCGGACGAGGAGCGCGACGTGGCTGCGGAGCACGAGGAGCTCGCGGACGAACTCCAGTCGGCGCTGGAGGCGCAGATGGAGCAGGACGCGGCGATCGCAGGCGTGCTCGGGGAGGGCGGAGCGAGGGGGTTGGAGGAGGATACGCGGGCGGAGCTCGAGGGGTTGGGGTACATGGGGGGTGACGAGGAGGAGTGAGGGGGAGCGCGGAGGGGGACCGGTGGGAAGACCGGTGGGAAGACCGGTGGGAGTGCCGTGGTTCCGAACCGGTCGGCACACTCCTCGCCGGCGCGGGCTGCGCCCGCTGCCGGCTCGAGATGGGGTAAGCGGCGGTGGCGCGAGGGTGGTGATTTTCCATGCCGTTTAGCGCGCGGCTTCGCCGCT
>JAJFFA010000263.1 GCA_021776885.1 Planctomycetota bacterium | reverse complement strand
CTCGATCACCGCCTGGTAGCGCGGCTCGGCCGCCCCGAAGTCGCCCTTGCGAAAGAGGGCCTCGGCGCCGAGGAAGGTCGAGGGCAGGACGAGGTAACCGTCTCCACGCGAGAGCACCCGCTCGAAGGCGACCAGGGCGGCGTCGTGACCCTCGCGCGCGAGCTCGCACTGCCCCAGGCGGAAGTCGACCTCGCTGGCGAACTCGAAGTCGTCGACGCGGGTCAGACGCTCGAAGTGCGCGCGCGCGTCCTCGGCCCGGGTCAGGTCGTACAGGGCGTTGGCCAGCCGGTAGCGCGCGTAGCGGGCGCGCTCGTGGTCGCCGTGATCGTCGAGGAAGGCGCTCGCCTCGCGCACGACCATCTCGGTCATGCCCTGCTCGGCGAGGCCGACGATGAACTGGTACTGATCTTCGGGGCCGTCGGCGAGGACGGGGGCACAGAGGAGGCTGAGGACGAACGAGACCGGGAGCGGCGACGCCAGCATGGTCGTATCCGGGACGAAGACGGGGAGACGGAAGGAGAGCGCGCGGGGGCGGGGGCTGCCGACTGTACGGACGGGTAGGAGCCTTGTTTTCGCCCGCGCAGGTACGCAGCGAAGATCGATCGTAGCGCGCGGCCAAGTCGCGCGTAGGCGCGGGGTTACGCCCTGATCTCGGGCCGGGGTCCGTCCCGGCGACCCGCGGGGCGCCCCCAGGCCCCACGAAACGAGAGCGGGCGGACGGGAGGAGCCTGCCCAGACCTCCCCGTCCGCCCTTCTCATCTCGAACGCCGCCCCGGAGTTGCCCGCCGCGGGCGGCGCTCCTGGCGGTCTTCTTTGCAACCGCCGTTCCATGCCGGCGGCCGGGCGTGGGAGGGCGCAGGACGGCCCCGGGTCACCCACCGCGCGGGATCGAACACAACCCACACCCCACACCGTGCGCGAGCGCACGGGTGGCGGTACGCCACGTATGCTCAGGACATGGGACGCTCGACGACGCTCGTTCTGGTGCTGGTGCTGGCCGCCGTCCTCGGCCTCTTCCTGGTCCAGCGCGGAGGAGCACAGCGCGGTGCGCCCGTGACGACGGAGCGCCCCGTTGAGACAGGCCTCGCCGCTCAGCCCGCCCCCGTCGACCCCCCCGTCGACGCCGATCCGCGGCGCAGCTCCCTGGTCACGCCGGAGGCCGAGCCCTCCGCGCCCCTGCCCGAAGGACCGACCCCCGCCGGGCCCCCGGCCGCCGAGACCCTCGTGACCCTGAACGGCGCCGCGGTACGCGTCGACGGCGCGGGCGCAGAGCACGCCGGCGACGACGGCGGCTTCACCCTCGGCTGGCGGCGGGGCGCCCTCCACGCGGCCCAGGAGATCGAGGTCCTGGGCGGACGCTGGGCGGCCGAGGTGCCCGCCGACGCACGCCTCTACCTGCGCGACTTGATCCTGGACGCGGCGCCCCTCTGGCTCGAAGAGCGCGAGCGCCTCGTCCCACCCGATCACTTCCTCTTGCTGCGCGGGATCGAGCGCCGCGCCATCCGCCTGCATGTGCTCTCGGCGCGGGACGGGAGCCCCCTCGACGACATCGAGGTCTGGCCCGGCCCCCAGAGCTTTCCCACCGCGATCCAGCACCCCGGCGCCCAGCCCGAGGGCCAGGCGGTCGCGCGCAACGCCCGCTCGCCGGTCACGATCCCGCCGCGCGCCGATGCGTTCCGCAACGACAGCCAGTACTTCGTGCGCGCGCCCGGACACGCCTGGGGCTCGATCGCCGTGGACCACGCCCAGGGCGGCGAGCGCACCCTGCAGCTAGAGCCCGCCGCGCGCCTGACCGTCGAGCTGATCGGCAACGCGACCTGGCTCGACCCCCTCGTGCGCCTGTGGCCCCCCGACGCCTCGCCCTACGCCGCCTACCCCATCGCCCAGCGTAAGCCCGACACGGACGACCTCGCGCTCTTCGAGGCCCTGCCCCCCGGCACCTACCGGGTCTCGGTCGAGCGTGGCTGGGCGGATCGGCGCGAGTCCTACGCGAGCACGATCCTGGTGCTGGCCGAGGGCGAGGACGCGCGCGTGAGCCTGCACATCGCCCTGCCCGAAGAGCCCGTCGCGGTGCGCGTCTCCGGGACCCTCGAGATCGCCGCGGGCTGGGATGCGTCCCAGGCCGAGCTGGCCTTCGGCGGCGAGGGCCAGGCGGAGAAGTGGCTGACCGAGGAGCTGAAGCTCGACGCGTCGGACATGCAGCCCGGGAAGGCCAACGGCGCCGCGGCAGCGGGCTCGACGCACCTCGCCTGGAGCGTGGACCTGCCCTGCGCCGGCGGCTACCGGGTCGAGGTCTACCCGTTCGTCGTGCGCCGCTTCCTCGACGTCCCGCCGACCGGGCTCGAGGGCGTGCAGCTCGTCGTCGCCTCCCCGGCGCAGGTCGAGGTGCGCGTGGTCGAGGAGGCCAGCCGCGCGGAGCTCTTCCCGGAGTCCCTGCGCTGGGGCAACCCGCCCATCGCGGAGATCATCGGCACGCCGGTCTACACCGCGAACGCGGACCCACACTCGGGCCGCGTCCGCTTCCGCGCCCCCGCGGGATGGCTGCGCATCTACCCCAGCGACTACTCCCTCGTGCCCGTGACCGACGAGGAGCGCTTTGAAGTGCTCCCGGGCCCCAACGCGATCGAACTCGTCGTCCGGCGCCAGTTCAGCGTGAGCTTCCGCTTCATGGACGGCGACGCGACCCTGCCCTGGGAGCGGGCCTGGCGCCTGGGCGCCCTGCGCGCCGACGGCGCTGCGCGCGACGTGGCCCGCGGCCGCGGCATCCTGTGGTTCGCCGAGCCCGGCACCTACGCCCTGACCTCGCAGGGCATCCCGGGCTACCACTCGATCGACGGCACCCGCTTCGAGGTCCGCGCGGGCGCCGCGGAGCTCGAGGTGGTGGTTCCCCTGGTCCGCGAGTGAGGGCTGCGGCCCCTCACCCGCCGGCGTCCAGCAGCTCCACCACCGCCGGCAGGGAGGTCAGGGCGTCCAGGAACGACTCCGCGCGCAGCTCCTGCGGCGTGGCTCCGTCGGCCAGGCCGCGGGCCACCGCCTCGGCCGCCAGGGCCTCGTAGGCGTCGAGGGCCTGCAGCTCCCCCAGCTCCTCGGCGCTGACGAAACAGCGCGAGAGGTAGTGGGCGATCCACAGGGCGTTCTGGCCGTCCGGTTCCGCGTCGAGGGCGCGCTCGAGGGGCTGCGCCGCGGCCGCGTGGTCGCCCAGGACCAGGCAGGCCTTGGCGTGGACGTAGGCCGCAGCGAAGAACACGCCGCGGTGGTCCGTGCGCCCCGGCGCCACGGCCAGGGCCAGCTGGATGCGCTCCAGGGCGACGCCCGACTCGCTGCGCGCCTGGGACGCCCCGCCCTCCGCATCGACCTCGAGCCGCAGGCTGGCCAGGTTCGAGAGGGACGCCGCGTGGCGGAAGGCGAGGTCCGGATCCTCGGGTCGAGCGCTCGAGAGTTCGCCCATGGTGCGCGCCCCGGCCAGGGCATGCTCGAGGGCCTGGGCCGCGTTCCCGCGCGCCAGCTCGAGGCTGGTCAGGGCGGTCTGGGTCGTCGCCAGGTCCTCGAGGTAGGTGGGGACACCAGGGTAGTCGGCGACGAGCTCCCCGAGGCGCACGCTCGCGTCGATGCAAGCCGCGCGGGCCTGCTCGGCGAAGCCGCGCCGGTCGAGCACGATCGCGTGGTTCGTCTGGGCCCGGACGGCACTCCAGCGGCGCTGCGGATCGTCCGGTTCCTCGGCCAGGAGTTCGTCGCGCAGGCGCGCCGCCTCACCCAGGAAATCCTCGGCCTCGATCAGGGCGGCGTCCTGCGCCCCGGGGTCGCGGCTGGCGAGGAAGCCGAGCTGCTCGAGGGCCCGGGCGCGCAAGCGCCGCGGCTCCGCGGCCTGGGCATCGATCCCGCCGGCCTGCAGCAGCTCGAGCCCCGCGCGCAGCTCGGCCTCCGCCTCCGCGTAGTGACCGCCGTCACGCAGGGTCTCCCCGGCGTCGATGCGCGCCAGGGCCAGGGCCTGCAGCGAGCCCACGTCAGCGGGCCCCTGGGCCACGAGCTCTTCGAAGACGTCGACGCTGGAGCGCGCGTCGTCGCGCGCCTCGTC
>JAJFFA010000262.1 GCA_021776885.1 Planctomycetota bacterium | reverse complement strand
CAGGGAGCCGTCGGGGCCCACGGCGCGCACACCGCCCGAGAGCTCGAGGCGCCCCTCCGTGAGGCGGCCGCGGGGGGCGCTCAGGCTGGCGCTGGCTCCATCCGCGGCCCGCGCCTCGATGCGCGTCGGGCCCAGGACGGGCTCATACTCGAGCTGCAGGGCCAGGGCCCCGAGCCGGCGCGTGGGGGTGAGGGACCAGGTCTCGGTCGCGATCGTCACGGTTCCACCTCCGAGCAGGGGACGCTCCCAGCGCACGTCGTGCAGGGTGACGGGGCTCCCGGCGCCGGCCGAGCGGTCTTCGTTGGCTCTGCCGCGTACGGATCGGGCGCAAAGCCAGCCGCTCGCCTCCACCCCGGCCATTCCTGCAAGGAGCAGGAGGGTCCAGGAGACCGCTCCTGCGGCGGGGCGGCTCGCGCGGCGCTGAGCGTGGAATCGGCGGCGCTGATCGTGCAATCGAGTCATGCCTGGGGAAGGGGCGCAGGATACCCGATCGGTCTCGAGTCTCTAGAGATTCCCGAAGCCGGTCATTGCGGTCCGAACCCAGCGGCGGCTCCCCCTCCAATCGGGACGATTCGTTCGCTATCGTCTGCCCATTGGCCTCCCCAGTCCGTCTCCGGGGGCTGGCACCTCTCCGTCCTAGAGGAAGTTCGATTCAAACGGCAGCGAGCACGATCTCACTCCTCCTGATTGAGGACAGCGAGGGCGACGCCCAGCTCGTCCGGGAGTACCTGGCAGCGGGACGCCGGACGTTCGACATCGCCGCCGTGCGATCCCTGGCCGAGGCCCGTGAGGTCAGCTCCAGGTCGGCCTTCAGTGTGATCCTCCTCGACCGCTTCCTCCCCGATTGCCAGACGGACGACCACGTGCGGGTCGCGATCGCCGCCTGGTCCGGTACTCCGGTCGTCGTCCTGACCGGGCTCGACGACGAGGAATGGGGCATGAACGCCCTGGGCTGGGGGGCGCAGGATTTCTTGCTCAAGGACCAGCTCGGGCCGAACGACCTCGAGCGTTCGCTGCTCTACGCGATCGAACGCAAGCGCCTGACGGACACGCTCGAGGGGCAGCGACAAAGCGTTGCCCGCGATCACGAGCAGCAGGCCTACGAGCGGCTCGGGGGCGAGTCCGTGGCGGCCTCGTTGCTCGGTGTCGGGGCGCTCTCCGAGAGTATTCCCGAGCGCTATGGCGAGCTGGTCGAGGCCTACGCAGTGGTGCTGGACCAGAGCATCGAGGCCAGCGTGTTCCGCACGGCCGGGCGCGCGTCCCGCGACCTACGTGAGTTGGGACAGCACCTGGGCTTCCTGCGGGCCACCCCGCGCGACCTGATGCAGCTGCACTCCCGGGCCATCGAGCTGCGCGTGGCGGGGAAGGACCCGGGAACCATCGAGAAGTACGCAGCCGAGGGACGGTTCCTGGTGATCGAATTGATGGGTGAGCTTGTCTACTACTACCGCACCTACTACGTCCAGTGGGGCGCGGAGAGCAAGCATGACGTCGTACGCTGAGCGGCTACCGGAAGGCCCTATCTGATGGTGACTCAATGCCACTTGCGTTTGTTCGTGACGGGACAGACGGCGCGTTCGATCAAGGCCGTGGAGAATCTCCAGCGCCTGTGCGAGCGCTATCTGCCCCACGGGCACGAGATCGAGATCGTGGATGTTCTGCAGCGCCCTGACCTTGCAGAAGCAGAGAAGGTCATGGCCACGCCGACCCTGATCCGCAAGGTGCCCCTGCCCAAGCGCCGCATCATCGGCGACCTATCGGATTGGTCGCGCGTGCTGTCGGCCCTCGGTCTCGAGCGTGATGAGATGAGTACACAAGCTGCAGACGGAACCGAGGTTTAGAGAACGAGGTTTAGAGAACAATGGTCGACACACTGCCCGAGGCCCCCCTGCAGGGGCTGAAATCCCTCCCCAAGCTCAGTACTGGAATCTCCGGGCTGGACCACGTCACCGAAGGTGGAGTGCCCCAGGGCCGAACGACGCTCCTGTGCGGAACCGCTGGTAGCGCGAAGACGGTGCTCGGGTGCCAGTTCCTGGCGTCTGGCATCCGCGACTTCGATCAGAACGGTGTCTTCGTCACCTTCGAAGAGGCTCCGCGCGACATCTGCCGCAACATGGAGAGCTTCGGCTGGCCCATTGCGGACTGGGTCGACGAGAATCGCTGGGCCTTCGTCGATGGAACGGCGCAGCCCGAGCACGACATCGTCGAGACGGAGGACTACGACTTCGGTGCGCTGATCGCCCGGCTCGAGCACGCGATCGAGCGCGTCGGCGCCTCGCGCATCGTGATGGACTCGATCGGCTCGGTGTTCTCGCAGTTCGATGACAAGAACATCGTGCGGCGTGAGTTACACCGCATCGCGATCGCCCTACGGCGAATCGGCGTCACCTCGATCCTGACCGCGGAGCGCGAGGCCGAGCACGGCACGAACTCGCGCTACGGTGTCGAGGAGTTCGTGGCCGACAACGTGGTCATCCTGCGCTACCACCTCGAGCAAGAGAAGCGCCGGCGGACGATCGAGATCCTCAAGTTCCGGGGCACGACCCACGGCAAGGGCGAGTTCCCCTTCACGATCGTTCCGGGCAGCGGCATCTCCGTCCTGCCGCTCTCCGCGATCAGCCTCGAGCAGAAGTCCAACGAGGTGCGCGTCACCTCCGGCAACGTCGAGCTGGACCGCATGTGTGGTGGCGGCTTCTTCCGCGACTCGATCGTCCTGGTCTCCGGAGCCACGGGCACGGGCAAGACCCTCTTGACCACCGAGTTCATCGCGGGTGGGGCTTCCAGTGGCGAGCGTTGCCTGTTGTTCGGGTTCGAGGAGAGCCGCGACCAGCTCTTCCGCAACGCCAAGAGCTGGGGGCGCGACTTCGCAAGCCTCGAGGAGCAGGGCCTGATCCGCGTGGTCTGCCGCTACCCCGAGGTCTGCGGGCTCGAGGACCACACTATCGCCATGCAGCGCGAGATCGAGGACTTCAAGCCCGCTCGTGTGGCGATCGACAGCCTCTCCGCTCTGGAGCGCGCTTCCACGGCCAAGGGCTACCGCGAGTTCGTGCTGTCGATGACCGCCTTCATCAAGGAGAAGGAGATTCCCGGAGTCTTCACTGCCACCACGCCGACCCTGATGGGGGGTGCGTCGGTGACCGAGGCGCACATCTCGACCATCACCGACTCGATCATCCTGCTGCGCTACGTGGAGCTGTACGGTCAGATGCACCGCGCGCTGACGGTGCTCAAGATGCGCGGTTCGAACCACGATCGCGAGATCCACCGCTTTGTGATCGACGGCAAGGGCATGCGTATCGCCGAGTCCTTCCGCAATGTCATCGGGATCCTCTCGGGGTCTCCGGCCTACATGCCCGAGTCCGAGCTGGAGCGCATGCGCTCGATGTTCGAGGAGCGCGAGTAGGCCGCCCGCGGCCGCGAGCGCTGCGGCCCGGGCGGATTCTGGCGGCGGGTTTTCCCTCGATTGGCGCGGTCCGCTGGGGACGGGCCGGCTAGACTTCTCGCGCTCGTGCCGTTTCGGGAGCGGCACGGCTTCGCCCGTCCCAGGTGGGGGCGGGGGGATCGATCTTCTCCTAGAGAACAGGTATCCATGTCCGAGTTCCAGGCGTCTCCTCAGGTCGAGGAGCCCTTCCCCCTCGAGACCCTGCGTCATTCCGTGGCGCACCTGATGGCCTCGGCCGTCGGGCGGCTCTTCCCTGGCGTGCAGTACGGTTTCGGGCCGTGCATCGAGCACGGCTTCTACTACGACTTCGCCCTCGAGGAGCCGCTGACCGACAAGGACCTGCGGCGCATCGAGAAGGAGATGCGCAAGATCGCCGGGCGCAAGCCCGAGATCGCGCGCGAGGTCACCACGCGCGAGGATGCGCGCGAGCGCCTCAGCGCCCAGGGCCAGACCTTCAAGGTCGAGGCCCTCGACCTGATTCCCGAGGACGAGGAGATCAGCTTCTACGGCCACGGCGAGTGGGCCGATCTGTGCGAGGGGCCGCACATCGATGACTTCGGTCAGACCTTCCACTTCAAGCTCCTGTCCCTGGCCGGTGCCTACTGGCGTGGGGACGAGACGCGGCCGATGATGCAGCGCATCTACGGCACGGCCTTCTGGAAGAGGGCCGAGCTGGACGCCCACCTCGAGTGGCTCGAGGAGGTCAAGAAGCGCGACCACCGCAAGCTGGGCACGGAGCTGGACCTGTTCAGCCTGCACGCCGAGGCCGGGGCCGGCTTCGTCTTCTGGCACCCGAATCTGGCCACGGTGCGGCGCGAGGTCGAGAATTTCTGGTGGGAGGAGCACACACGGCGCGGCTACGACCCGGTGTACACCCCGCACATCTCGCGCGAGACCTTGTTCGCGGTCTCGGGTCACCTCGAGAACTATGGCGAGATGATGTACGCGCCCATGGAGCTCGACGCACAGCCCTACCGGGTCAAGCCGATGAACTGCCCCGGGCACATCCTGATCTACCAGAACCGTGGGCGCTCCTACCGCGAGCTGCCCCTGCGCTGGGCGGAGCTGGGGACGGTCTACCGCTACGAACGCTCCGGCGTCGTGCACGGGATGATGCGCGTGCGCGGCTTCACCCAGGACGACGCCCACATCTTCTGCACGCCCGAGCAGCTGGCCGACGAGATCGCGGGTGTCTGTGACCTGGTCGACAAGGTCATGCGCACCTTCGGCTTCGAGTACACCGCCTACCTGGCGACCCGCCCGGAGGACAAGACGATCGGGGACGACGACATCTGGGAGCGGGCGACCGAGGCCCTCAGGCAGGCGGCGCAAAAGGTCGACCTGCCCCTCGTGCTGGACGAGGGCGGAGGCGCCTTCTACGGACCGAAGATCGACTACAAGATCCGCGACGCTCTGGGCCGCGAGTGGCAGAACTCGACCATCCAGTGCGACTTCAACCTGCCCGAGCGCTTCGACCTGAGCTACGCCGCGAAGGATGGCCACGCCCACCGGCCGATCATGGTGCACCGGGCCATCCTCGGCAGCCTGGAGCGCTTCGTGGGCGGCCTGATCGAGCACTACGGCGGCAAGTTCCCGGTCTGGCTCGCGCCCAAGCAGGTGGCCCTGATCCCGATCCGCGAGGAGCACTCGGACTACTGTCGTGAGCTCGAGGGCGAGCTGCGCCGGGAGCTCATCCGGGTCGACTGCATGGACGAGCCCGGGCACATGAACAAGAAGATCAAGCAGGCCCAGCACGCCCAGGTGCCGTTCATGTTGATCGCTGGCGAGCGCGAGGTCGCCGAGCGCACGGTGGCCGTGCGTCGGCGTGGGACCCGCGACCAGGAGACGATGCCCTTCGCCCAGTTCCTCGAGCTGGTGCGCGACCTGCGCGACAGCCGCGCCCTCGAGCTCGAGCCGACCCCGGCCTGAGCGTATGCGTGGTCTAGAGCTCGCGTAGCCAGATGTTGCGGAAGCGCACCGGGTTGCCGTGGTCTTGCAGCTGGATCGGGCCTTTCGCGGGATGGGCCGAGTACTTGGCGACCTGCTTGTGGGCGGTGGCCCCCAGCAGTTCGCGAGCATGGTGCACCACGACGCCGTTGTGCAGCACCGTCGCCAGCGCGGGGCTCACGAGCTCCTCGCCGTCGAAGACCGGTGCGCGGAAGAGGATGTCGTAGGTCTGCCACTCGCCGGGCGGCCGACTGGCGTTCACGGCGGGCGGGTACTGTCCGTAGAGGGCGGCCGCCTGGCCGTCCGCGTAGGAGACGTTCTCGTAGGAGTCGAGCACCTGCACCTCGTAGCGCCCCAGGAAGAACACGCCGCTGTTGCCGCGTCCCTGGGAGTTCGACTCGACCACCTTCGGGGTGGCGAACTCGAGGTGCAGCTGGACGTCCCCGAAGTCGGCCCGGGTCTGGATCGAACCGGTCCCGTTGACCTCCATGGCGCCCTCCAGCAGGGCCCAGCCCGCGTCCCCCTCGCCGCTGCGCCACTGCGCCAGGTCCGTCCCGTCGAAGAGCACGAGCGCGTCGGAGGGGGCGCCGCCGTGCACCCCCGCGCGCACCACGGGCGGCCGCGGCCGCGCATCGTCGTGCACGCGCCACTCGCCCCCGGGTAGATAGGGGGTGTCGGTGTAGCCCGTGGGGGCGCCGTCGAGGCGGGGGAGGCTGGCGAGGGCCAGCAGCGGGAGGGCCAGGCAGGGGATCGCGGCTCGTTTCTGCATGCCGCCATCCTAGCCCTGAACCGCAGCCCCGAACGATCTCGAGCAGCTCAGCGTTTGTTCCAGGGCTGGCGTCGACGCCCTGCGGGCCGTGACAGGCCCGCTCGGGGAGGGCCGCCCGGGGCGAACGCAGGGCTGTCCAGGCCCGACGCGGAGACTACACTCCCGCGCCCGGACCCATGGTCTTCACCTCCCAGGTCTTCCTCTTCTACTTCCTGCCGCTGGTGCTCCTGTGCACCTACGTGCTGCCGGTCCGCGGGCGCAACGCCTTCCTGACCCTGGCCAGCTACGTCTTCTACGGCTGGTGGAGCCCCTGGTTCGTGCTCTTGATGCTGGGCTCGACGGTCGTCGACTGGTACTGCGGGCTGGCGGTCACGCGCCCCGGGGCCAGCGAGCGCACGCGCAAGGGCGCCGTGCTGACCTCGGTGGTCGTCAACCTGGCCCTGCTGGGCTTCTTCAAGTACGCGGTCTTCGTCCAGGAGAACGTCCAGCGCGCGCTCGAGGCCTTCGGCGCCGAGCCTGGCGCGGCCCTGTGGCAGATCGTGCTGCCGGTCGGGATCTCCTTCTACACCTTCCAGTCGATGTCCTACAGCATCGACCTCTACCGCGGCCACGCCCGGCGCGCGCAGCGCTTCGTGGACTTCGCCTGCTACGTGTCCATGTTCCCGCAGCTCGTGGCCGGGCCTATCGTGCGCTACCGCGAGGTGGCCGACCAGCTCGCCCAGCGGCCCCAGCGCGGCGAGCTGTTCGCCAGCGGCGTGGCCACCTTCGCCATCGGCTTCGCCAAGAAGGTGCTGATCGCCAACACGGTGGGGGAGATCGCGGACCTCTGCTTCGGCGCCGGCTCGCTCCCGCCCCACGTCGCCTGGTTCGGGCTGCTGGCCTACGCGTTCCAGATCTACTTCGACTTCTCGGGCTACTCGGACATGGCGATCGGTCTGGGAGCCATGCTCGGCTTCAGCCTGCCGCTGAACTTCCGCTCGCCCTACCGCGCCGATTCGATCACCGACTTCTGGCGCCGCTGGCACATCTCGCTCTCGACCTGGCTGCGCGACTACCTCTACATCCCCCTGGGGGGCAACCGTGGCAGCGTGCGCATCACCTACCGCAACCTGCTCCTGACCATGGTGCTGGGGGGGCTGTGGCACGGCGCCCAGTGGACCTTCCTGTTGTGGGGCGTCTGGCATGGCCTGCTCCTAGCCGCCGAGCGCATGGCCGGCAAGCGTGCCTTCTGGAGCGGCCTGCCGCGCCCCCTGCGCGTCGCCGTGACCTTCGTCCTGGTGCTGCTGTCGTGGGTGCCCTTCCGGGCCCCCGACCTGACCTCGGCCGGACGCTACTTCGCGGCGCTGTTCGTCGGCGCGGGCGAGCCCCAGGCCGGCGTGATCACCGCGGCGCGCGCCTTCCAGCCCTTCTATCTGTGCGCGATGGCCCTCGCTGCACTGCTCGTCTGGCGCGGTCTCGAGACCCGCGAACTCGTGCCGCGGGCCACGGCGCGCGCGCTCCCCGCCCTGGCCGTCGTCGCCCTGCTCCTGGTCTCGGTCGTGGCCATGTTTGCCCAGGCCGAGAACCCCTTCCTGTACTTCCAGTTCTGATGGCCTCCCGCCTCCTGACCCTCTCCTTCCTGGCGCTGATCTTCGGCGTGCCGCTGCTGCAGGCGGGCAGCGAGCTGTACCGCGGCCAGCCCCTGGGAGCGCTCGAGGTCGTCGGCCCGCTGCAGGCCGAGCGCCTGCGCGCCTTCGAGGACGACCTGCGCCGCGACTCGCTGCTGCAGAACTCCGCCACGCCGTACTACCAGTGGGCCCTGACCCGCGGCCTGGGTCGCGGCAACGAGAAGGCGATCCTGGGTCGCGAGGGCTGGCTGTTTTACTCCGCCGACCTGGACGTCATCACGGGGCCGGACTTCCGCGCACCGGGCCGCGGAGCGTTCGGGCCCCTGGAGGGCATCGTCGCCTTCCGTGACGAGCTGGCCCGGCGCGGCGTCGAGCTCCTGCTCGTGCCCGTGCCCACGAAGCCGATGGTCGCGCCCGCCCAGCTCTCGCGCCTCGCCGCCGAGCTCGAGAGCGCCCCGGGCCCCTGGACCGGGCCGCTGCTGGATGGACTGCGCGCAGAGGGCGTGCACGTCGTCGACCTCTTCGCCCTCTACGCCGGGCTCGAGGCGCCGCTCTACCTCGAGCGCGACACCCACTGGACCCCCGCGACCATGCGCGCGGCCGCGGCGCTCGTCGCGGGCGAGGTGCGCTCCCTGGTCGGCGAGGACACGCCCCTCGACACCCATGCCTTCGAGCTGGAGACCCGTGCCCTGAGCGCGGCGGGGGACACCACGGCCATGCTCAACCTGCCGCCGGGGAGCGCCCTCTGGCCGCCGATG
>JAJFFA010000261.1 GCA_021776885.1 Planctomycetota bacterium | reverse complement strand
CGCACCGCGATGCGTGAGCACCGCAAGGCCATGCGCACCTCGAAGCGCGGCTCGGCGGCCAGCCGCTAGGCGAGCCAGGACCCTGAACCCCATGCCCGACGAGGCTCGGCGCCCGTGACCACGGACGCCTCCCGAGCCGAGGCGCGGCCGGCGCCCCCGAGCGATGCACGTGAGATGCTCGCGCGGGGGCGTTCGTTCCTGGAGCGCAAGGGCGTGCCCGAGTTCCGCCTCGACGCGGAGCTGCTCGTGGCCCACGCCCTGGGCACGAATCGCCTGGGGCTCTTCCTGCGCCTCGACCAGCCCGTACTCGAGGAGGAGGTCGAGGCCGCCCGGGGACTGCTGGTGCGCCGCGCCGCGCGCGAGCCCGTGGCCTACCTGGTCGGCGAGCGCGAGTTCTACGGCCGGCCCTTCGTGGTCGGGCCCGGGGTGCTCGTCCCGCGTCCGGAGACCGAGCTGATCGTCGACCGCGCGCGGGCCTGGGCCGCGCAGCGCGGGGCCGGGCGGCCGGCGCGGATCCTGGACGTCGGCACGGGCAGCGGCTGCCTGGCCGTGACCCTGGCCCTCGAGCTGGGACCGCCGCGCACGAAACAGATCGCGCCCCTCGGCGCGTCCGGGGAGGCAGCGCCGACCGACCCCTCGGCGCAGCCGGTCCAGGACGTCGCGCAGGCCGCGGACGCCGTCCCCCCCGTGTCCGAAGGCGACGCCCCCGCCGCCGGGGTGCTCGATCCCGTGGCCGTGTTCGCCGTCGACCTCTCGGAGCGCGCCCTCGAGTTCGCGCGGGAGAACGCCCGGCGCCTGGGCGCGTCCGTGTCGTTCCGGCAGAGCGATGGCCTGCAGGCCGTGGGGGCGGGACAGCCCTTCGACCTGATCGTCTCGAACCCGCCCTACGTCGACCCCGAACAGCGGGCGTCCCTCGCGCCCGAGGTGCGCGACCACGAGCCCTCCGAGGCGCTCTTCGCCCCCCCCGGGGATCCGGACCACTGGGTCAAGCGGCTCCTGGCCGAGGCCCTGCCCCGTGTGGCCCCGGGGGGGCGGCTCCTGATCGAGCTGGGCGCGGACCAGGGCGAGCGCGCCCTGGCCCTGGGACGCTCCGTGGCGCCAGGGGCGCAGGTCCACGCCGACCTGGCCGGCCTGCCGCGGGTTCTCGAGATCCCAGGGTGACACCGGGCGCCCGTTCTCGATGGTCCTCCTGGAGACCTCCGGAGACCTGCCATGCCCCGACCGCTCAGTCCCGCCTCGAACGCCCCCGCGGCCTCTGATCCCGCCCTGCCGACGGCGGATCCCGAGCGTCTGGTGGCCCTGGACCTGATCCGCGGCGTCGCCGTCCTGGGCATCCTCGTCATGAACATCGAGGGCTTCGCCCTGCCCCAGGGCAGCTCCTGGTCCGACTGACACGGGGCCGGCCCGGATCGCTGGGTGATGCTGCTGCAGACGACCCTGTTCGACGGTCGCATGCGCGGCCTGTTCTCCATGCTCTTCGGGGCCGGGGCGGTGCTGTTCGTGCAGCGCCTCGAGGCGCGTGGGATCGGCATCCGCGCTGCCGACCTGTACTACCGTCGGCTCGCCTGGCTGCTCCTCTTCGGGCTGGTGCACGCCTGGGTCTTGCTCTAGCCGGGGGACATCCTGTTCGGCTACGCCCTCTCGGGGTTGTTTCTGTTCCCCTGGCGGCATGCCCGCCCCCGACGTCTGGCCCTGGCCGGGCTGCTCCTGCTCGGCGTCGCGCTGCCCCAGAGTGTGTACGAGACAGTCCGGGACCAGGCGCGCTGGACCCGAGCCGGGGAGCTCTCGGCGCTCTCCGCCGCCGTGGAGCTGTCCGAGGACGAGCAGGCGGACCTCACCTGGCGCAAGGAGCGGGTGGAACGCCACGCCGGCGTGGTCGACACGGAGGAGCGCAACGCGGAACTCGCCGCGCGCCGCGGGGCTACGTCGACATCTGGCTCGATGCCGCGTCCCCTGTGCGGGCTCTTCGCCCGCTTCGGCCGGGCCGAGCTGATGGGCATCGTGGCCGTGATCTGGGTCGCGCAGATCGCCGTCTCGGGCCCGTGGCTGCGTCGCTTCCGCTTCGGCCCGCTCGAGTGGCTCTGGCGCAGCCTGACCTACGGCGAGCGCCAGCCCATGCGGCGGCGCGCGGCAGGGTCCGCGGATCAGGCGTCGTCCGGGCGCGTGGCGACGTAGGCGTCGATCGCGGCGCGGTCGGGCTCGGCCATCTCCTGCAGGAAGA
Source organism: Planctomycetota bacterium (assembly GCA_021776885.1). Lineage (GTDB taxonomy): Bacteria > Planctomycetota > UBA1135 > UBA1135 > JAJFFA01. Next base: position 6,151 of record JAJFFA010000261.1, on the reverse strand, counting down.
CGGCGATCTCGTAGTGGTCGATGGCCGCGCTGATCTTCTCGCAGCGCACGACGGCGCCGGCGCCGGTCACGCGCCGCACGCCGCCCTCGACGGGAAGCTGGAGCTCGATGCGCAGGCCGGTCATCTCGCGCAGGGGGCGGTCGAGGAAGAAGCACACTCCGGCCCGGCTGATGTCGCGCACCTTGGCCTCGTGCGCGCCGTCGTCGAGGCGGACGGTGATCGGCCACTCGGCGCGGGCTCGGTCGTGGCGACGACGTTCGCGCATATCGGGCGGGGTCTGGGATTCGGGGGGCGTGGCGCTCATCCTCTGGCGCTCAGAGTAGGGACGTCAGGCGGCCGGCGCCAGCCCCAGGCCGGCTCGAATCCGCGGCCGGCGGGAACGGCCGGATGGGTCGATTCGTGTGATGTTTCGCGCGCGGCCCGGGCTAGACTCGTTCCAATCAGTGAGGGGGTGTCGGGCCCACGCTCGTTCCGCCGGCGCCTCCTCGACCAGGATCGGCTACGCGCGCCCCTCGAACTCGGTTCCCGGGCGGTGGGGCCGGCGACACGGGTTCCGGGAACGGGCGATCTACGAGGAGATATCGATCATGGCGTCGTTCAACAAAGTCATCCTGATGGGCAACCTGACCCGCGATCCCGAGCTGCGTCACACGCAGGGAGGCATGGCGATCTGCAAGTTCGGCCTGGCCGTCAACCGGCGCTTCAAGGACGGCCAGTCCGGCGAGTGGCGCGAGGAAGCGACGTTCGTCGACATCACGATCTTCGGCAAGCGCGGCGAGGCCTTCGAGCGCTACCACAAGAAGGGCCAGCAGGCCTTCGTCGAGGGCAACCTGCGCCTCGACACGTGGGAGGACAAGAACGGCGGGGGCAAGCGCTCCAAGCTGTACGTCGTCGGCGACAACTGGGAATTCGTGAACGGTGGCCGTGGTGAGGGCGGCGGCGGCGGCTCCGGCGGCGGCGGCGACTGGAGCGAGTCCAGCGCTGGCGGCGGCGGCGGCAGCGAATGGGGCAGCACCCCGGCCGCGCCGTCCCAGACGCCCTCCCAGGCACCGGGCTTCGTCGACGCCGACGACACGCCCTTCTAGTCGCGGGCCGGGAAGCGGTGCGATGCGGCTCGAGGTGCAGCTGTTCGCCTCCCTGCGCGAGCGTGCCGGGACCGAGCGACTGGAGCTGACCGACCTCCCCGACGAGCTGACCGTCGGGGAGCTCAAGCGCCTGGTCGCCGAGCGGCACCCGGAGCTGGGCGACCTGGGCAGCGTGGCGGGGGTCGTGGACGCGCGCTACGTGCCCGACTCGACGCTCGTCGGCGCGGACGCGGACGTGGCGCTTCTGCCCCCGGTATCAGGAGGCTCGGGCGAGTCCGCCGTCGACGCGGCCCTGCGCCGCGGCGTGTTCGAGCTCAGCGCCGAGTCCCTGGACCCCGGGGCGCTCCTGGCGCGGGTCGCGCACCCCTCCTGCGGGGGCAGCGTCGTGTTCACCGGCACGACCCGCGGAACGAACCGCCAGCGCGACGTCGTGCGCCTCGACTACGAGGCCTTCGAGGCCATGGCCGGCCCGGAGATGGGGCGCATCTTCGACGACTGCCGGCGCGAGCTCGACGTTCACCTCGACGCTCGGGCGCACGACCCCGAAGCGCTCCTGCGCATGCTCTGCGTGCACCGCACCGGGACGGTGGGAGTGGGCGAGGTCTCGGTCGTGGTCGCCGTGGCCAGCCCGCACCGCGACCTGGCCTTCCGCGCCGCGCGGCTCCTGATCGACCGCCTCAAAGAGCGCCTCCCGGTGTGGAAGAAGGAGGTCTACACGGACGGGCAGCACTGGATCGGAGATCGTTCCTAGGCCCGGGAAGCCAGGGCCGCAGGAGGCGCCTGCGCCCTGGTTCCGTCCCCCCTGCGCTGCTATCCTGCGCGGCTTCCTGGCCACTTCGGGCGCCCTTCCGGGGGCCAGATCCCCGTGGCCTTTCAGGTCCCGGGCCGCACCCGCGGCCTCGCCCACTGCCGTGAGACAGCCGTGACTGCCGCCCGACCGACCTCCCTGAACCTCGCCGATGTCGAACGCGAGGAATTGCCCGTCGACGTGCTCCTGGTCGGCGCTGGACCCGCGAGCCTGGCTTGCGCGCTGCACCTGAACAAGCTGCTGGCCGAGAAGGGTCTGGACGACAAGACGGTCCTGGTCATCGACAAGGCCGAGGAGATCGGACACCACACCCTCTCGGGGGCCGTGATGGATCCGATGGGGATCGCCAAGCTCTTCCCCGACTGGCGCGAGCGCGGCTTCCCGATCGAGGCCGAGGTCGAGGACGACTGGGCCGAGTGGTTCTCGGCCCAGGGCTCCAGGGCGATGCGCGGGATCTTCACCCCGCCCCAGCTGAAGAACCACGGCAACGTGATCGTCAGCCTGAACAAGGTCGTGCGCTGGATGGCGGAGCAGGCCGAGGCGGCCGGCATCGAGATCTACGCCGGCTTCCCCGCCGCCGAGGTCATCTACGACGGCGAGCGCGTCAAGGGCGTCGTGACCCGCGACAGCGGCGTCGGCAAGGACAGGAGCCGGAAGAGCAACTTCGAGCCCGGCATGCGCATCGAGGCGGACGTGACGGTCTTCGCCGAGGGGCCGCGCGGCAGCCTGGCCAAGAACCTGATCAAGAAGCTGGACCTCGACGCGGGCAAGAACCCCCAGACCTACGGCACCGGGATCAAGGAGATCTGGGAGGTGCCCGAAGCGGTCGGCAAGGAGATGTTCGGCAAGGTCTTCCACACCGGCGGGTATCCCCTGGGCGGCGACGCCTACGGCGGCTCGTGGGTCTACGGCATCGCGCCCGACAAGCTCTCCCTGGGCTTCGTGATCGGCCTCGACCAGCGCGACGCCAAGCTCGACCCCCACGCGCTCTTCGTGCAGTGGAAGCAGCACCCGCGCATCGCCAAGCTGCTCGAGGGTGGCAAGCCGATCCGCTACGGCGCCAAGGTCGTGCCCGAGGGCGGCTACTTCGCCATGCCGCGCCTGCAGGGCGACGGCTTCTGCCTGGTGGGGGACACGGCCGGCTTCCTCAACGCCGCCACCCTCAAGGGCATCCACCTGGCGATCCAGTCCGGGATGCTGGCCGCCGAGGCCATCGCGGAGGCGCTGGTCGCGGGCGACACCTCGGGCGCCAAGCTCGCGCGCTACACCGAGCTGTTCGAGGCCTCGGCCGCCAAGCGCGAGCTCTGGAGCTACCGCAACTACCGCCAGGCCTTCGACGGCGGGCTCGTGCGCGGCATCCTCGACTTCGGCCTCCAGAAGCTGACCGGTGGGCGCGGGCTCGTGGCGCGGCGCAAGGGCCACACGGATCACTCGACGACGGGCAAGCTCTCGGAGGCGCGCATGCAGAAGCCCGCCTTCGACGACCGCCTGGCCCTGGACAAGCTCACGGATGTCTACCTGGCCGGCGCGATCCACGAGGAGGACCAGCCGGCGCACCTCTTGATCCCGGACCCGTCGATCTGCGTCACGCGCTGCACCGAGGAGTACGGCAACCCGTGCCAGCACTTCTGTCCGGCGGCGGTCTACGAGTGGCCGGAGGGGGCGAAGAAGGTCGTGATCAACGCCTCCAACTGCGTGCACTGCAAGACCTGCGATATCGCGGATCCGTACGAGAACATCGAGTGGGTCGTTCCCGAAGGTGGGGGCGGCCCCAAGTACGTCGACATGTAACCATGAAGCTCTCCTTTCAATCCGGCGCCCGCCAGACCAAGACCCCGCTGTGCGTCGCCTTCGGCTTCGAGGGCAAGAAGCCCGAGCTTCCGGACGGCGTCGAGCTGCCCAAGCGCTTCGCGGCGGACTTCAAGGGCGAGGCGCGCTGCGTGTCCGTGACCTACACCACGGCGGGCGCGGCCGAGCGCGTGGTGCTGATCGGACTGGGGCCGGCGAAGGCCCTCGACGCGGAGACCTGGCGTCGCGTGGCGGCGATCGCGGCCAAGCAGGCGGAGAGCCTCGGGGTGGCCAAGGCCAGCCTGTTCGTCGGGGACAAGGCCCTCGCCGTCCTGGGCGCCGAGGTGACCGGTCGCGCCGTGGCGGAGGGCGCGGTCATGGGCTCCTACAGTCACACCGCGGGCAAGAGCGAGGCCAAGAAGCCCACCCTGGGCAGCCTCGAGGTGCGCGGCGCCGCCGGGCTGCGCAAGGGTGTCGCCAGGGGCACGATCCTGGGCCAGGCCAACTGCTTCACCCGCGACCTGCAGAACGAGCCGGGCAACCGCATGACGCCGCGCCACCTGGCCGCCGCGGCCAAGAAGCTGGCGGCGAAGAGCGCGCGCCTGAGCTGCACGGTGCACGACGAGAAGGCGATGAAGAAGATGGGCATGGGGCTCTTGCTCGGCGTCGCCGCCGGCTCGACCGAGCCCCCGCGCCTGATCCATCTGACGTACAAGCCCAAGGGCCGCTCGAAGGGGCGCATCGCCTTCGTGGGCAAGGGTCTGAGCTTCGACGCGGGGGGCTACAGTTTGAAGCCGTCGCCGAAGATGGATGAGATGCGCTACGACATGTCGGGCGGGGCGGCCGTGCTGGGCGCGTTCCACGCCCTGGCGTCCCTCGACCTGCCCTACGAGGTGCACGGCATCGTGCCCAGCACCGAGAACCTGATCGACGGCAACGCCACCAAGCCGGGCGACCTGCACAAGGGCATGAACGGCACGACGGTCGAGGTGCTCAACACCGACGCCGAGGGCCGCCTGATCCTGGCCGACGCCCTCACCTACGTGGAAGAGAAGGTCAAGGCCGACACCATCATCGACCTGGCCACCCTGACGGGCGCCGTGGTCGTGGCCCTGGGCCATGAGATCTCCGGCATGTTCGCCAGCAGCGATCGTCTGCGCGACACCCTGCTGGCCGCCGGCCAGGCCACCGGGGAGCCCGTCTGGCCCCTGCCGCTGCTGGAGGAGCACAAGCGCTCCATGCGCGGCGTGGTGGCGGACATCAAGAACATCGCCCGGGGCGACATGGGGGCCGGCTCCTCCGCGGGGGCGGCCTTCCTGTCCTACTTCGTGGACCCCAAGACCGAGTGGTGCCACCTGGACATCGCTGGAGCCGCCTGGGGCGGTGTGGCCCGGGACTGGGTCGGGGGCCCCCAGGGCTCCGGAGTTGGAACCCGGCTGCTCATTCAGTACCTTGAGACACGTGGCTGAGTACCCATTGCGTATCGAGGATCGAGTACGCCCCGATCGTGCGAACAAAGGATTCTTCGAGTGACTGAGCAAACGTTGGTCCCCGGGCTTGCCGGCATCCCCGCGGCGGAATCGGCCATCAGCTTCATCGACGGGCAAGAGGGCATCCTCGAGTACCGCGGGCACCGCATCGAGGTGCTGGGCGAGCGCAGCCACTTCGACGAGTGCGCCTGGCTGCTGATCTCCGGTCGTCTTCCCACCCAGGCCGAGCTGGACGGCTTCCGCGCGCGCCTCTCGGGCTTCCGCCGCGTCCCGCGCGAGCTGCTCGACGCGCTCAAGGCCCTGCCCAAGTCGGGCCACCCGATGCCCGCCCTGCAGGCGGGGTTCGCGGCCCTCGGCATGGTCTCGCCCAAGGTCGACCCCTTCGACAAGCAGTCGGCGGACGAGGCGATCGAGCGCACCATGGCCGCTACGCCGGTGCTGATCGGCGCCTTCCAGCGCTTCCGCGACGGCAAGGAAGCGGTGCCGCCGGCCGAGGGCCTCTCGACCGCCGCCAGCTTCCTGTACCAGATCCACGGCGAGCTGCCCGACGAGGTCTCGACGCGCGTGCTCGACCGCGCCCTGGTGCTGCACGCCGACCACACCATGAACGCCTCGACCTTCGCAATGCGCGTAGTGGCGTCGACGGAGACCGATCCGTACACGGCCTGCTCGGCCGCGGTGGGAGCTCTCTACGGACCGCTGCACGGCGGCGCCAACGAGCGTGTCCTGCGGCAGCTCGAGGAGATCGGCGGCGCGCAGAACGTCAAGGCCTGGGTCGAGGAGTCTCTGGCCGCGAAGCGCAAGATCATGGGCTTCGGCCACCGCGTCTACAAGACGAAGGACCCGCGCGCGAGCGTGCTGCAGGTGCTGGCCAGGGAGCTCTTCGAGACCCACGGCTCGACCCCCTTGTGGGACACGGCCCTGGCCCTCGAGGAGGAGGTCGTCGGCCGCCTGGGTTCGAAGGGCATCTACCCCAACGT
>JAJFFA010000027.1 GCA_021776885.1 Planctomycetota bacterium | reverse complement strand
CCGACGCCTGCGCCAACGCCGACCCGATCATGGGCACCGGCAACTTCGCCTACGACCTGACCGGGATGACCGACGGCATCCAGACGGCCTTCTGCGTCCCGCACCAGGACGTGTGGTTCGTGTGGACCGCGCCGGCCAACGGCGACTTCCTGTTCTCCACCTGCGGCGGCTCGACCGACGACACCAAGCTGGCCGTCTACCCCGACGCCAACTGTGGTAGCTCCGCCGTCGACTGCAACGACGATGCCTGCGGCCTGCAGAGCGTCGTGACCCTGGTCGGCGCCGTGTCCGGCAACCAGTATCTGGTGCAAGTCGGAACGTTCTCGGCCACCGGGAGTGCCGGACCGGGCACGATGAACATCATGCAGGACCCGTGCCAGCTGGCCATGGACGACGGGTTCGAGGACAACGACACCTGTGCACAGACCGCGACCCTCGGTGTCAGCAGCAACCCGGGACTGTACGTCAGCTCGACGGACGAGGACTTCTACGACATCACCGTCGGCCCTGGGGACCGCCTCGACGTCACCGCCACGTTCCTCGACGCCCAGGCCGACGTCGACGTCTTCCTCTACGCGTCGGTGGCCGACTGCCAGAACGCCGACCCCGTGAACTGCACGGGCTCCCTGGTCTGCGGCTTCTCGGCCTCGGACAACGAGTTCATCTCGTGGTCCAACGCGTCGGCCGCGCCGATCACCTACGTGCTCAAGGTGCGCGTCTTCTCCGGCACCTGCAACAACTACGACCTCGACATCGCCATCGGCCCCGATCCCTGCCTGCAGGTCGGACTGGACGACAACCTCGAGGAGAACGACGACTGCACGACGACCACCCCGATCGGCAACGGCACGACCTCGAACCTGTTCGTGGCCAAGCCCGACCCCGACCACTACACGGTGATGGTGCCCAATGGCGCCACCGTGACCACCAGCGCCAGCTTCCAGCACGCGAACGGCGACATCGACATGGCCCTCTACGAGGGCCCGGCCAGCTGCCAGGGCGGCGCGGCCCTGGGCTTCTCGGGCTCGGTCTCCGACTTCGAGTCGATCATGGCCACCAACATGACGGGGCAGCCCGCCATGTGGACCCTGCAGATCTTCGTCTTCGCTGGCTCCCTGCAGGACTGCAACACCTACGACCTCGACATCTCCCTCGACTTCGGCGGTCTGGGCAGCAACTACTGCGCGTTGAGCACCAACTCCGCCGGCACGAGCGCGGCGATCCGGGCCACGGGCAGCGACGTGGCCGCGAACCAGGATCTGACCCTGATCACCGACGGCGTGGTCCCCGGCGTTCCGGGCCTCTACTTCTTCGGCCCGAGCCAGATCCAGGTCGTCTTCGGCGACGGCTTTCGCTGCGTCGGCGGCCAGACCACGCGTATCCAGCCGCCGTTCCCGGCGGACGCTGCCGGCAGCACCACTGCGGTGCTCAACTTCGCCGCGCCCTACGGCGCGAACATCACCTCCGGCGCCAACCTGAACTTCCAGCTCTGGTACCGCGACCCGATGGCCGGGATGGCGGGCTTCAACCTGTCCAACGGCCTGAACATTCCGTTCCAGTGAGCTGAGCCAAGGCCCCACACGCGGCTACGCCGCCCGGGCAGCGTGACCCCTGGCGCCCACGAGGGCGGCCTCCCCGAGCCGGGGGGGCCGCCCTTTGCCGTTTTGCAGTTTGCTATCCGAAACCGCCGGGCCAGAGGACACTTGGGAAGTCCGCGCAGGTCCACGACCCGCGCGTGCCTGCCTCCCCTTCAGGGGGTCAACTCTTCCCGCGCGCGAGCTCTAGTTGACGCGCCTGGCTCTCCACCGAACTCATCATGAAGACCACTCTTCTGACCGCCGGCGCCCTGTGTCTCGTCGCGGCTCCGGGCTTCTCCCAGGGTGCCGACGACTGCGCCGCCGCCGACGACCTGATGTCGATGCTGGGCTCCTTCCCCTTCGACACGAACAACTGCTCCGACACGATGACCACGGCCACGACCAGCGCCGAGCAGCAGTGCTTCAGCCTGACCGAGGACGTCTGGTTCCGCTGGACGGCGCCCATGGCCCTCGACGGCCACATCGTGCGCTTCGACACCTGCAACACGGCGAACTACGACACCGAGATCGGCATCTGGGAGGGCGCCAACTGCGGCACCGCCATCGCGCTCGGCTGCAACGACGACTCCGGCGGCTGCGCGGGTCTCACGAGCCTGTTCGACGCCACCGTCACGGGCGGCGAGACCTACCTGATCCAGCTCGGCTACTGGTCGAGCGCCGGGGGCGTCTTCGGCAGCGGCACGCTGCAGATCAGCGACCAGGGCACGGACCCCTGCAGCGCGGGGATCGACGACGGCTTCGAGGACAACGACGTCTGCGGGCAAGCCGCGCCCCTGGGCGCGAGCAGCAACCCGGGCCTGTTCGTCAGCCCGACCGACGAGGACTACTACGCGATCACCGTCAATCCCGGCGACCGCCTCGACGTCACGGCGATCTTCAGCGACGCCCAGGCCGACGTGGACATCTTCCTCTACGCCTCGGTGGCCGACTGCCAGGGCGCCGACCCGGTGAACTGCACCGGCTCCCTGGTCTGCGGCTTCTCGGCCTCGGACAACGAGGCGATCAACTGGTCCAACGCGAGCGCCGCCCCCGTGACTTACATCCTGAAGGTGCGGATCTTCTCGGCCGGCTCGTTGAACTGCAACAACTACGACCTCGACATCGCCATCGGTCCGGACCCCTGCCTGCAGACCGGCCTGGACGACGGCTTCGAGGAGAATGACGACTGCGTCAGCCCCGTGCCCATCCCGAACGGCATGAACGCGAACCTGTTCGTGGCCAAGCCCGATCCCGACCACTACACCGTGATGGTCCCCAACGGCGCTACCGTGACGGCGAACGCTACGTTCCTGCACAGCAACGGCGACATCGACATGGCCCTCTTCGAGGGGCCCGCGAGCTGCCAATCCGGCGCCGCGATCGGCTTCTCCGGGTCGGTCTCCGACGTGGAGACGATCATGCTGACCAACATGACCGGCGCCGACGCGACCTGGACCCTGCAGGTCTTCGTCTTCGGCGGCTCGACGACGGACTGCAACAACTACGACCTCGAGATCTCCCTCGACTTCGGCGGGCTAGGCCAGAGCTACTGCGCCGTGAACGCCAACTCGGCGGGAACCACCGCCCTCGTTCGGGCCAACGGCAGTGACGTGGCGGCCAACCAGGACCTGACCCTGATCACCGACGGCGTTGTCCCCGGCGTTCCGGGCCTCTACTTCTTCGGCCCGAGCCAGATCCAGGTCGTCTTCGGCGACGGCTTCCGCTGCGTCGGCGGCCAGACCACGCGCATCCAGCCCCCCGTCCCCGCGAACGGCATGGGAACCACCACTGCGGTGCTCAACTTCGCCGCGCCCTACGGCGCGAACATCACCTCCGGCGCCAACCTGAACTTCCAGCTCTGGTACCGCGACCCCATGGCCGGCATGGCGGGCTTCAACCTGTCCAACGGCCTGAACATCGCCTTCCAGTAGGCGCCGAGCGCCCTGAACCCACGAAGGGGGTCTGCGCGCCCGCGCGGACCCCCTTCCTCCATGCTCTCCTCCTCTCGAGATCCCACGATGCTGCCCCCGATCCACACGACCCTGCGTCCGCTCTCCGTGACTGCCCTGCTGCTTCTGCTGCCTTCCTGGGCCGCCGCCCAGGGAGCGGACGAGTGCGCCCTGGCCCAGGACCTCGGATCGATGCTGGGCAGCGTGGCCTTCGACACGGCGATGACCGTGGACACCGGAGTCGCCGCCACGACCAGCCCGGAGTCGGCCTGCGACCTGGCGGACGACGTCTGGTTCCGCTGGACGGCGCCCATGGCCCTCGACCGGCACATCATCCGCTTCGACGACTGCGGCAGCGCGAACTTCGACACCGAGCTGGGGCTGTACGAGGGCCCCGCCTGCGCGGGCAGCACGCTGATCGCCTGCGTGGACGACGGCTGCGCCGGGCTGACGAGCGAGATCGAGCACGTGGTGCAGGGGGGCAGCACCTACTGGATCCAGATCGGCTACTGGTCCCCCGCGGGCGGGACCCACGGCCAGGGCACCCTCAGCCTCTCGGACCTGGGTCCCGAGCCTTGTGACCTGGCGAGCGACGACGCCCTCGAGGACAATGACGACTGCCCCGGCGCCTACGTCGGTCTCCAGGCCGGCAACCATCAGGACTTCTTCGTCTCCGACACCGACCCCGACGCCTTCGCCTTCGACGTGGCAGCGGGCCAGACCCTGTCCATGTTCTGGAGCACCGGCTTCGGCAACTTCTTCGACGTGGACGCGAACCTGTACGACGCGGGCTGCGGACTGATCCGCAACGTCGACGGCAGCAATCTGCGCTTCAGCGCGGGCAGCACAGCGCAACGCGTCGTGGTCGAGTTCTACGTCGACCCCCTCTCCCAGCGGCCCTGCGGCGAGTACGACGTGTTCGTGTCGTTCTTCGCCGACCCCTGCGCCGGGATCGCGGACGACGGCCTCGAGGAGAACGACGACTGCGCCACGGCGCTCCCGCGCCCGGCTGGACTCGACTCCGACCTGTTCGTGCACAAGAACGACAGCGACTTCTACACCGTCGACGTGGATGCGGGCTCGACCCTGAGCGTGGAGCTCTTCTTCCAGCACCAGAGCGCGGACGTCGACGTGTTCCTCTACGCCTCCGAGGCGGACTGCGCCGCGGCGCCGCCGGGGAGCAGCGCCGGGTCCCTCGCCGCCGGGTTCTCCAGCGATGACGACGAGAGCCTCGTCTACACCAACCCGAGCGGCTCGCTCGAGACCTATCACCTGCGGGTGGAGGTCTTCCCGGACGGTATCGGCGAGTGCAACACCTACTCGATGCGCATCGATGGCGTGGCCGGCGGGATCGGGATGCCCTACTGCAATGCGAACTCGAACTCCGCGGGCACGCTGGCGCTGATGCAGGCCACGGGGAGCACGCGGGTGGCGGACCAGGACTTCGAGCTCGCGACCGAGGGCGGCGTCCCCGGCGCCCCGGGGCTCTACTTCTACGGGTCCACCGCGATCCAGGTGCCCTTCGGGGACGGCTTCCGCTGCATCGGCGGCGCCACCACGCGCATTCAGCCGCCGGCCCAGGCCGACGTGGCCGGGCGCAGCACACGCAGCCTGGACTTCGGCGCGCCCTACGCCACAGGGCTGGTCCCCGGTGCGAACCTCAACTTCCAGCTCTGGTACCGCGACCCGATGGCCGGTATGGCCGGCTTCAACCTGTCCAACGGACTCAACACGACGTTCCGCTGAGCTTCGATCCCGGCCTCCTGCCCCCCACGACAGCCTGACGCGCCTGCGCCCGACGGACTTCGGCGCGGGGGGTTGCTCGAATCGGGGTCGAGGCGGATACTCGCTCATTCGTGCCTCCCCGCGGGGCACGCCTCCAAGGCCCTGACACCAGGCTCTCCAGGGCGCACCCGCGCTCGCCTGCTCATCCGTATCAGGGCCGTGAAAACGCAGGCTCTCCTACATGATGAATCGACTCAGCCAGTTCGCGGCGGTCTGTACCGCCCTCTCTCTCCTCTCCACCTCCGCACTGGCGCAGGGCGCCGATGAGTGCGCGATGGCGGACGATCTGATGGGCAACCTCGGATCGTTCCCCTTCGACACCAACAACTGCTCCGACACGATGACCGCGGCGACGACCAGCGCCGAGCAGCAGTGCTTCAGCCTGACCGAGGACGTCTGGTTCCGCTGGACCGCGCCCATGGCACTGGACAACCACTCGGTCCAGTTCGACACCTGCAACACCGCCAACTACGACACCGAGATCGGCATCTGGGAAGGCGGCACCTGCGGGACCGCGATCGGCATCGGCTGCAACGATGACAACAGCGCCGCCGGCTGCACGGGCAACACCAGCCTGATCACCACCAGCGTCACCGGTGGCACCACCTACCTGATCCAGCTCGGCTACTGGTCGACAGCCGGTGGCGTTTTCGGTAGCGGAACGCTCAACATCGTCGACCTCGGCGTGGACTCCTGCGCCGCGGGAATGGATGACGGCCTCGAGGACAACGACACCTGCGCCACCGCCGTGGCCGGCCCCGCCGTCGGCATGACGACCGGCGGCCTGGTCGCCACCCTGACGGACAGCGACTTCTACTCCTACAGCCTGAACGCCGGCGAGATCCTGACCTTCTCGATCCTCGAGACGACCGGCAACGGCATCGACCTGGACCTGCGTGCCTACGACGCCGGCTGCACCCAGACCGGCAGCTCGACCAGCGACTCGATCAACATCCCGTCGGGCAACATGGCCCAGACGGTGATCGTCGAGGTCTTCCACGACGGCATCGACGCCGACCCGTGCACCAACTACTCGGCCACCGTCAGCGTCGCCGCGGACCCGTGCTTCGCCGCGGTCGACGACAGCTTCGAGGACAACGACACCTGCATGACGGCGAGTGCCCTGCCCTCGACCACGATGCAGGCCGGACTCTTCGCCTCGCAGACGGACGGTGACTTCTACTCCATCGCCCTGAACGCCGGCGAGATCCTGAGCTTCAACTTCACCGCGACCTCGGGCAACGGCGCCGACTTCGACGTGCGTGTCTACGACGCGGCCTGCATGCTCCTGTCCGACAACAACACGGACGGCTTCACCTTCGCCTCGGGCAACATGGCCCAGACGATCGTCGCCGAGGTCTACTTCGACACCACCTCGGCCGGCGGCTGCTCGAACTACGACCTGAACACGTCGGTCAGCGTCGACCCCTGCTTCAACGCCACCGACGACGGCTTCGAGGACAACGACACCTGCGCCACGGCCTCCGCCGTCGGCGCCGGCATGCAGGCGGGCCTCTTCGTCAGTACGACCGACAGCGACTTCTACTCGATCGCGCTGAACGCCGGTGAGGTCGCCACCGTGACCATCCTCGAGACCTCCGCCAACGGCGTCGACCTGGACCTCAACAGCTACGATCCGGGTTGCACCCTGATCAGCGCCTCGACCGCGGACTCGATCTCGGTCGCGGCCGGCAACACGGCCGGCAACTACGTCGTCGAGGTCTTCCACGACGGTATCGACGCCGACCCGTGTACCAACTACGACATGACGATCTCGGTAGGCCCCGACCCCTGCTTCGGCATGGACGACGCCTTCGAGGACAACGACGACTGCAACAACACCACCACCCTGGGCGCCAGCA
>JAJFFA010000260.1 GCA_021776885.1 Planctomycetota bacterium | reverse complement strand
GGAGTCGCAGTCGGGCTCGCACTCGTCCGGGAAGCCGTTGGCGTTGCAATCAGGGCCGTTCTCGCAGTCGTCGGGAGAGCCGTTGGAGTAGCAGTCGGTCTCGCAGGCGTCGGGCAGGCCGTCGGAGTCGCAGTCGGGCTCGCACTCGTCCGGGATGCCGTTGGCGTTGCAATCAGGGCCGTTCTCGCAGTCGTCGGGAGTGCCGTTGGAGTTGCAGTCGGTCTCGCAGCCGTCGGGCAGGCCGTCGGCGTCACAGTCGGGCTCGCACTCGTCGGGGATGCCGTTGGCGTTGCAATCGGGGCCGTTCTCGCAGTCGTCAGGAGTGCCGTTGCTGTTGCAGTCGGTCTCGCAGTCGTCCGGGAGACCGTCGGCGTCGCAGTCGGGCTCGCAGTCGTCGGGGACGCCGTTGCTGTTGCAGTCGGGGCCGCCCTCGCAGTCGTCGGGGGTGCCGTTGGCGTTGCAATCGGTCTCGCAGGCGTCGGGCAGACCGTCGCTGTCGCAGTCGGGCTCGCACTCGTCGGGGACCCCGTTCAGGTTGCAGTCCAGGCTGGTTCCCGAGGCGATGTCATCCGCGTCGTCGACGCCGTTGTTGTTGCAGTCGAGGCCTCCGCCGCCGCTCGGCCCGAGGATCGTCGTGGTCAGCTCGGTGGGGGTGCCGGGCTTGAAGAGCTCGAGCGTCGCGCTGACGCTGGCCGGGGCGCCATTGGCCGTGAAGCCGAAGTTGTAGAGGGTGCCCCAACGCAGGGCGTTCGCGTCGGGGTCGACGGCGAAGGACGAGGTCTCCCAGCGCGCCGCGCCCGCGCTGCTGCTGAAGGCCCAGTCCGTGTCGCTGTAGGGGTCCCCGCTGTGCGGGTCGACGTCGCGGAAGAACACGCTGCTGGGCGTGACCCCGGCGGGCAGCGGGACCGAGAAGGCGCGGCCGGAGCGGTCGGAGTTGAAGTTCTGGACGGCGTACTCGTAGCGCCAGAGTCCTCCCCCGAGGTCGACCACGTCGTAGCCGACGAAGAAGTACCCGTGGACGTCCGTCCCGCCCTCGTCCAGGTTGACGACCTCGTTGACGGTCGCGCCCTGGAGCGCCTGCCAGGCGAAGATCCCCGGGTCGAACAGGTTGACCGAGCCCGCTCCGGACAGGTCGCCCGAGCCGTTGACGTTGACCCGCCGCCAGGAGGCGTTGTTGCGCGCCAGGCCCTCGCCGTGGTCGTGCTCGGAGACGTACTGGGACTCCGCGATCAGCATCCCGGTCAGCTCGGAGTCGAGCACCTGCAGGCGCCCGTTGATCGTCGACGGATCGCCGACCGGCCCCGGGTTGCCGGCGTAGGTCCCGAGGGTCGGGTTGACCGAGCGCTTCGAGGCACCGTCGTTGCCGTCGTTGAGGTTCGAGCTGTAGGTGTCGGCGCAGCCAATCCCCAGGGTCGAGCAGTTCGTGCTCTGGCAGGTTCCGCAGGAGTTCTCGTTGATCGCGCAGAAGCCGTGCTTCAGGAAGCTGTAGCCGAGTTGCTCGATGCGACCGTTGTCGATGCGGAACAGGTTCTGGGCGATCAGGGGGTGGTCGTTCCCGATCCCCTGGAACCAGTTGACGACCTGGTCGCCGACGTTGCACGAGGTCGTGGCGAAGGAGTAGGCCCGGATCCCGCCCGAGGTTCCGAAGTTGCGGAAGTCACTGTTGCCCACGCCCGAGACGCCGATGTCGGGGCCGACCCCGCCGGGGGGCGGGTTGTTCGGCATGATCGTCAGGTTGCCGCTGCCCACGCTGCTGGCGCTGTAGCCCCCGACCTGGATCAGGTAGGTCTGACCGGCCATGAAGCCCGCCAGGTCGAGCTGGCTCGAAAAACCCGAGCAGCCGGGCCCGTCGTCGTTGCAGCCCAGGGGCGTGGGCGTCGCGCAGGTGCCGGAGTACACGGCCAGCTTCGAGTCGTAGTCGACGTCGTCGCAGGTCGAGAAGCGGTAATCCCCCGTCTCCGCCGGGATCCACTCGAACCAGATGTCGTTGTGCAGCGAGCGCGGGTTGGACTGCCCGAAGTCCTGGCACATGCCGGTGTTCGGCTCGACACCGCTGGGGCTGGCGCCGCTCGTGTCGAAGGCGTGAACCCCATCACCGACCAGGGGCGCCGCGGAGCAGGTGTTCGCCGTGTTCTGGGCCTGCGCGGAAGCGACGAGGAGGGCGAGGACAGAGCCGCAGAGCGGCGTGCGCAGGTGCATCATGGTGGGCAGGCAGGGTGCTCGGTGGACCGTGGCAGGAGAGGATCCGCCAGGTCCACTTCTATCATGGGCCTGCCCGTTCGGGGGAGGGTCGGCCCGTCCTGCTCAGGCGCGGACGCCCGGACGCCCGGTCACGGGCAGCAGGTCACGGGCAGAAGGTCACGCCCACGCCGTCGCTCAGGTTGAAGCCCGTGCCGCCCGGACCCATCGGGTCACGGAACCAGAACTGGAAGTTCCAGGTCGCGCCCGGCACGACCGCGCCGCTGCCCTGGTCCAGGGGGGGCTGGGTGAAGTCGAGGCTGCGCGCTCCCGCGCCCGACGCGTCGGTCGAGAGCAGGGGCTGGATGCGGTGGGCGGCGCCCCCCGCGCAGCGGAAGCCGTCGCCGAAGGCGACTTGCACTTGATCCGGGCCGTAGAAGAAGAGGCCCGACTTGTTCGGGGCCGCGCCATCGACGGCCAGGGTGAGGTCGTTGGCGGCGAGGCTTGCGTCGCCGCTGGCCCCGATCGTGGCCGCCCCGCCCCCGGAGTTCGCGGTCGAGCTGCAG
>JAJFFA010000259.1 GCA_021776885.1 Planctomycetota bacterium | reverse complement strand
CGGCCGCGGCGAAGGCCTCGTGCCGCTCCGCCGCGCTGGCCCGCGGGGCGTGCTCGCCCCGGGCGCAGGCGACGCGGAACAGGGCGACGTGCACCCCACGCTCGGCGTCCCCCGCCACCTGCCCCGCCGCGAGCAGGTCCTCGAGGTAGGCGCCCAGGTCCTCGAGCTCGTCCAGATCGTCCCGGCGCTCGGCCAGCGGGCGCTCGGCCAGCCGCGCCGAGAGCTCGGCGACGCGGGCGCTCAGCTCGCGCGGCTCGTCCTGGAGTCCCGCCGCCCAGGCCGCCGGCCGGACGAGAACCCAGAACAGCAGGCAGGCCGCCAGGGCCAGGGGCGCCGGAAGGGTGCGCAAGGTTCGAATCAGCGCCTGGCTTCGGCGCTCCAGCGCGCGCGCTCGAGCCCCGTGTCATCGTGCAGCACCAGGTCCCAGCGGATGCGCTGCGGCCAGGCCGCGTGCGTAGCGCGCTCGGGAGTCCAGGGCGGCGAGGCCAGGGCCGGACTCCCGTGCAGGCGCACACCCTGGGCATCGAAGACGTCGATGCGCGCGCTCCACTCCGGCGCCCAGCTCCCGCTCCAGTCGAAGGCGGCGTAGGAAGCCCCGGAGCCGCTCGGCGCCCGCAGCTCGACCCGCGGCGCCTCCGCGCCCAGGCTCACGGCGGGCAGGCTCACGGCGGGCAGCTCCGCCGAGAGCGGGTCCCGGGACAGGACCAGGAAGCCCGCGACGGACGCGACCAGGAGCACGCCGGCGACCAGGGCCAGGCGGCGACCGACGCCCGCCGGCGACGGCCCATCGTCCGCCACCAGGGTGGGAGTGCGCGGCGGCTCGAAGGACGCCACCAGGTCCTCGCCGGGCAGGCGCCCCTGCGCGGCCGCCAGCTCCTCGCCGCGGCGCAGGGTCTCGCGCAGGTCACGCCCCGCGGCATCGAGCCGGGCAGCGGTGTCGCTTGTCTCTTCGTGGCGTGTGGTCACGCGATTCCCTCCTCCGAGCGCAGACGCGGGGCAAGGCGCTGGCGCAATCGCTCGAGCGCGCGATAGTAGCGAGTCTTGGCCGTCGCGGTCGGCAGGGCGAGTCGCCGCCCGACCTCGACGAAGGTGCATTCCTCGAAGTGCTTGAGCCTGAGGATCGACGCATCGACCGGGTGCAGATGCTCGAGGCTCGCGTGCACGTGCTCGCGGTCGATGTCCGCCTCGACGTTCGCCGCGGCCTGGGCGTCCTGGCGCGCGTCGGGTCCGGCGCCCTGGCGCTCGAGCTCGTCGAGGGAGGCCGGGGCACGCTGCAGGGCGCGCAACCGGCGCAGGAGCTCGATCACACAGAAGCGGTAGACCCAGGTCTCGAGCCGCGCACGTCCGTCGAACAGGTGCAGCTTGCGCCACACGGCCATCAGCGTGTTCTGCACCAGGTCCTCGAGCTCGGCATCGTCGAGGGCGCGTCCGTAGTCGCGGTTCTTCACCGCCAGCACCCGCGGAACGCAGCGCATGCGCTCGAGGAAGGAGCGCAGGGCCGGGCGCTCGCCGCGCAGGGCGGCGCGCGTCAGCTCGAGGTCGGCCGCGGCCGCCGGGCCGCTCGAGAATCGGGGCTGGTCCCGCATCGAGACCCAGCCTAGCCCCTGTCGCGGCGATGCAGGGCGGCCTTCCGGCACCTGGCCGATTCCCCGGAAAGTTGAAACCAGCACGTCGCCCCGGGTGGAAGGCCCTGCGCTGGGCCGCTTTCGAGGGGAAAGCCGAGACGAACGGCTGCGCTGGCGTGGAGCACCAGGACCCGGAATCCGACCCGGCCCCCACCGCGTCGCGCCAGCCCGCGGCCGCCCCCTGGAAGGAACTGCATGGAACTCCGCGCCACGTGCCTCGCCCTGCTCCTGCCCCTCGTGTCCGTCGGCCTGAGCGCACCCCGCGCCCTGGCCCAGGTCACGGATGACGCGATCCCCAAGGACCGGGTCGAGGGCAGCTGGCTCAACTTCGACCCGGGTCCGATCCAGCCCATGACCCTGTCCGCGGATCGGCAGCAGCTGGTCGTGATCAACCAGCCCGGGGCGCGGGTGGCGGTCTTCGATGCGGACACCCTCGAGCGGCTCTTCGAGCTGCGCACGGGCCCGGGCCTGGTGGGCGTCGTCGCGCGGCCGGACACGGACGAGGTCTGGGCCGTCGACCGCGTCAGCGGCGCGATCAACGTGATCGACATGACCCGTCCGAACGTGGTACGCAGCATCCGCACCGGCGCCGAGCCCCACGGCCTGGTCTTCGCCCAGGGTCGCGCCTACGTGACCTGCTCCGCGGCGGACCGGGTGGACGTGATCGACCTGCGCCCGGGCTCGCCCACGGCGTACGAGGTGGTGAACTCGATCGAGCTGCCCGTCGAACAGCCGCGCGGCATCGCCCTACGGGCGGGCTTCGCCTACGTCGTGCCCCTCCTGTCCGGCAACAACACCGCGCCGCGGCTCGAGGACCCGGCCCTCGACCCGCAGGAGCTGAGCACCAGCGTCGCCCACCTCGGGGACGATCCGAACGCGACGAGCCTGCCCGACCGCGACCTGCTGCGCATCCAGATCGACGCCGA
>JAJFFA010000258.1 GCA_021776885.1 Planctomycetota bacterium | reverse complement strand
CGCTGAAGGTCGGCGTGCCGCTGGTGATCAGCTCGCCGACCGCGATCCCGGCCGCAGCCAGGGCTGCGACCAGCTCGAGGGCCGCCGTGTAGCCGGCGAAGGCCTGGGGCCTGCGCTGCGCGCTGCTGCCGGCGTGCAGGTGGCCGTCGTAGTAGTGCACGCCCCGGAAGCGCGGCCCCGCACGGCGCCCCACGGCCGCGATGGCCTCGCGCTCGGCGATGGGAATGCCGGTGCGCTGCATGCCCGGATCGACATCGACGAAGACGCCGACCTGTGCGGGCAGAGCGGCGACGCTCTCGGGGTCCTCGCAGAGCAGCGACAGGTCAGACTCGGGATGATCCCTCGCGAGCTGCGCCAGGTGCGCCAACCCGGGCCCGACGAGGGGATGGGCCAGGAGCACATCGCCGCCTTGCCCGGCACCCTTCAGCACGTCGAGCAGGGCCGCCATCTCGCGCAGCGTGGCACACTTGAAGTGCTTCACGCCGGCGCGCACGAGCTCGGCGAAGACCGGCTTGAGCTTCGTCGTCTTGACGTGCGGCCGCCAGCGCCCGGGGTCGCCCCCGGTCAGCCTCAGGACCTCCGCCACGTTCGAGCGCACGTGCTCCAGCCAGATGACCAGGGCGGGGCTGGAGAGGCGCTCGGTCAGGTCCCGGGGCAGGGGGTAGTCTGCGCGCTCGAGCTCTTGGAAGGGCCAGGACAAGGGATCGTGGTTTAGCGGACGGCGGGTCGCCGGGTCCAGCCTGCCCTGGGGTTGGCCCGGGAGGGGTCGCGAAAACGCCTCCCTGGCGGCCTTTCCTTCCGCGGCATACGATGGGTCGACTCTCTCCTTCCTCTGCGACGTCCAACAACCGTCCCCCGTACCCAAGAGCCCGTGACTGCGCGTCCGGCGCGAGCCTGCCCCGAGCCCTGCTCGAGCCCGCCCGACCGCGCGCCGCCGCCGCTCTAGCCCTCGGGGATCCGCACAAGACACACTCCATGATCGGAATCGGGTCTCTCTCCCCGACGAACGGGCGAAGGAACGCCAGCGCTTGGCGGCGCCTGGCCGCCGCCTGCCTGGCCAGCTGGATCGCTGCATTCGGAGCGCTGGGCAGCCCGGCGGCTGCCGCGCCCCAGGCCGAGGACTGGCGCGCGCAGGTGGCCGCGGGGATCGCCCGCGACGAGTACACCCTGCGCGGCGACGATCGCGGTGGAGTCGGGGCGCCCAACCGCGCCCAGGGTCTGCGCGCGCGCATCGATGCGCGCGGCGTGGAGCTCACTCCACGCGTGCCCGCCCCGGACGCGGACTGGTCCGTGCGCGTGTCGACCACGGGCTACGGGCGCGGAGCCAGCCTGGCTGGCCTGCCGCGGGTGGAAGCGGGTCTCGTGCGCCTCGCGGGGGGGCGCGCGCAGCTCGAGCGCGACGACACCCCCGGTCTGACCGAGTGGTACCGGAACGATGCCCGGGGTCTCGAGCAGGGCTGGGATCTGACCCGGGAGCCGGTGTCGAGCACGGCGGCGGCCGAGGATGCGCTCTGGATCGGGCTCGATGTGTCCGGCGACCTCGTGCCGCGGGCCACACCCGACGGACGTGCCCTGCACTTCGTCGATGCCAGCGGGCGCCTGCGCCTGCGCTACCACGGCCTGGTCGTGCGCGACGCCGCGGGTCGCGTCCTGCCCGCGCGCATGGTCGCCGCGCGGGGTGACATCGGACTTCGCATCGACGACACCGGCGCCGCCTGGCCCCTGGTCGTCGACCCGATCTTCTCCGGTCCCGCCTTCACCTTCGAGGCCGACCAGGCGGGCGCCCAGCTCGGGCTCGCGCTCTCCACCGCGGGGGACGTCAACGGCGACGGCAGCAGCGACCTGCTGGTCGGCGCGCCCTTCTTCGACGCGGGACAGGTGGACGAAGGCGCTGCCTTCCTCTTTCTGGGCTCGCCCAGCGGACCGTCGACCAGCCCCGCCTGGATGGCCGAGGGCGACCAGGCCGAGGCCAACCTCGGAGCCGCCGTGGCGCCGGCCGGCGATGTGGATGCCGACGGCTTCGACGACGTCCTCGTCGGCGCACCGCTGGAAGACGCCGGTGAGCTCGACGAGGGCACGGCGCGCCTCTTCCTCGGCTCCCCGGGCGGACTCTCCGTGATCCCCGACTGGATCGCGGAGGGCAACCAGATCGGAGCGCTCTTCGGGGCCTCCCTGATGACGGCGGGAGACCTCGACGCGGACGGCTTCGCCGACGTCGTGATCGGGGCGCCGGCCTACGACAACCCCGAGCCGGACGAGGGTCTGGCCTTCGTCTACCGCGGGGGGGCCGGCGGCCTGGGCCTCGCCGCCTTCGCCGTGCTCGAGACCAACCAGGTGGACGCGGGCTTCGGCTCGTCGGTGGGCGCGGCCGGGGACGTGAATGCGGACGGCTTCATGGACCTTGTCGTCGGCGCACCGCGGGCGACCAGCAACGAGCTGCAGGAGGGCCGAGTCTTCGTCTTCCATGGTTCCCCCGTCGGCGTCCTCGGTCCGCTGGCGGCCCTCGAGTCGAACGTGGAGTTCGGGGAGTTCGGCGCATCGGTCGCGGGCGCCGGAGACGTGAACGGGGACGGCTACGCCGATGTGCTGATCGGCGCCCCCCGCTTCAGCTCCGGACAGGCGGACGAGGGCGCGGCGTTCCTCTTTCCCGGATCAGCGGCCGGAGTCGCAGGTGCGCCGCTCTGGTCGACCCAGAGCGACCAGGCGGGTGCTCTGCTCGGCGCCTCCGTCGCCGCCGCGGGGGACGTCGATGGGGATGGCTACGCCGACCTGATCCTGGGTGCCCCCGGTTTCGACGCGGGCCAGGTGGACGAGGGCGCGGCCTTCCTGCACTACGGATCCGCTGCAGGTCCGGCTGCCCTGGCGGACGCGGTCATCGAGGGCGACGCCGACGGTGCGCGCCTGGGCGCAGCGGTGGCGAGCGCCGGGGACGTGGACGGCGACGGCTTCGGCGACGTCGCCCTGGGCCTCCCGGGCTTCGCCGGTCCCGACGCGAACGAGGGCCGGGCTCTGGTCTTCCTGGGCGCCGCCCAGGGGCTCTCGGACCTGCCGATCGCGAGCTACAGCGGCGACCAGTCGGGGCTGCGCTTCGGCACCTCTGTGGCCTCGGCCGGGGACGTGGACGGAGACGGCTACTCGGATGTGGTCGTCGGCGCACCGTTCTACGACGGAGGCGAGACCAACGAGGGCCGACTCTACCTCTACCGTGGGTCCGCGGCCGGCCTCGAGACCCTGCCCGCCTGGAGCGCCGAGCTCGACCTGCCGAGTGCCCTGCTGGGCTTCTCGGTGAGCGCTGCGGGGGATGTGAACGGCGACGGCTACGACGACGTCCTGGCGGGAGCCCTCGGCTACTCCAATGGCGAGGCCAGCGAGGGTGCGGCCTTCCTGTACCTCGGCGCGCCCGGGTTGCCGGCGGCGGGCTTCGACTGGAGCTTCGAGTCCAATCAGGTGGCGGCCTTCCTGGGGGCCTCGGTCGCCGGGGCCCAGGACGTCAACGGCGACGGCTTCTCGGACGTGGTGCTGGGCGCACCGGGTTTCGACGCCGGCCAGTCCGGAGAAGGACGCGCCTTCGTCTTCTTCGGCGGGCTCGCGGGGCTGTCCAGTGCCGGGGTAAGCCTCGAGGTCGACCAGGCCGGAGCGGCCTTCGGCGAGGCCGTCGTGGGGGCCGGGGACCTCGATGGAGACGGCTTCTGCGATCTCGCCATCGGAGCGGGGGGCTGGTCGAACGTCGCCGCCGGGGAGGGCGCGGTCTTCGTCTATCTCGGTTCGAGCGCGGGCGTGGCTGGCCAGTCCGACTGGAGCGCGGAGGGCGGCCAGCCCGGGGCTGGCATGGGCCGCGGGTTGGGCGCCGCCGGCGACGTCAACGCCGACGGCTTCGCGGACCTGCTGGTCGGCGTGGACGCCTTCGACGGCGGCCAGATGGACGAGGGCCGAGCGCTGCTCTACTTGGGCGCTGTGAGCGGGCTCGGCTTCGTGCCGGACTGGTTCGCGGAGAGCAATCAGCCCGGAGCCCGCTTCGGTCGCTCCGTGGCCGGAATCGGCGATGTCAACGGGGACGGCTTCGACGATGTCGCCGTCGGCGCCCCCTCGTTCGACACGCTCGCGGGTTCGGACGCCGGGCGTGCCTACGTCTATCTGGGCAGCTCGACGGTCCCGGCGAACCAGCCGGCCTGGACCCTCGACGGCAGCCAGGCGGGAGCAGCCCTGGGCCTGCCCGTGGCGGGCGCGGCGGACGTGAACGGGGACGGCTTCGAAGAGCTCCTGGTCGGCTCACGGCGGCACGATGCGGGTTTCCCCGACGCGGGTCGTGTCGAGGCCTTCCTCGGCGCGGGCGCCGGGGGCGTCGGGGCCCGTGTGCAGCAGCTGCGCTCCGACGCCACGCGGCCCGTCTCGCGCCACGGCAAGTCGGACTCCGCCGGGTCGTTCCGCATCGGGCTGAGCCCGGTCGGGCCGGCGGGCGCGGGCACGCCGGGGGGCCGCGCGACGGTGGAACTCGAGTACGAGATCGCCGAGCTCGGGCAGCCCCTCGACCTCTCGGGACTGCAGCGTGCGGCGGGCACGCGCACGGACACGGGGCTGCCCGGTTCCAGCCTGCGCTTCACCCCGCGCGTGGACGGCCTGGCCTTTCCGCGCATCTACCACTGGCGCGCGCGCTCCGCCTCGTC